>CAZQBB010000068.1:0-3512 GCA_964591915.1 uncultured archaeon | reverse complement strand
ATAATCACAAAAGGTTGGAATCAGTATCATCTTATATTAGAAGAAAATAGACAAATTTCAGCTAGTTTTTATGTTAATGGTGTTTTAAGACGACTCAGAAGTACTACACAAATTCCATTAAATGAATATACTTTCATAGCTGCCACGTACGACAATGAAACTGGAGTAGGAAGACTTATCATAAATGAGAGAGTTGAAAAAGAGGAGCATTGGCCTCCTGGGAATATAGCCTCCACTTCAAATGAATTGAGAATCGGAAATGATGTGAGTGGTTGTCCAAATGGAGGTGGAATTCCTGATGCAGCGATCGACGAAGTAAGAATATATAACAGAGCTCTTTCTTCTAAAGAAATAATGATGCATTATCAAGGACTTTACTAGATTGTTTCGCTACAGATGTTAGTGGGTGGGGTAACAATCAAGTTACCATCAAGAACTCTGAATTTGAGAGGTATGTTTCTTCTTTCATTACCAATCAAGTACTCCATGCTTGTGTTCTTAACAGTAATTAAAACATTTGCTGCCCCTTTATAGTTTATGTATTTGTGACAATAAGATACGCTACTCTCGTTCCAGCAACATTTCGACCCACAGCTACAATAGTATGTTCCAGAAGAATTAGTACAACTATAATAGCCACAAGAAGAATCCTCGATTTCTGAATGGGAAACCCAAATATTTTTTACGCTTAAGCTCACTTCTACATCATCCACAGTCGTTGAAAGACTAGTAATTTTCTGGTTTATCTTATTCCTAAGTTCATTATCCCTGTTTGTACAATCCTCGGTTATGTTGCTTATAGCATCATCTATTGCATTCTTTATACTATCTGTAGTTATGAATTGGTTCTTTCCGATTCTAGTTTCATTAATAAGACAGGAAGGAACAGTATCCATAAATCTATCTTCTTCTTCTAGTTCCAAGTTTGAAATAGAAAACTTTAAGTTCCCTGAACTTTCGGCTTTTACACGGAAAACATTTGGTGAAGGAATACTAGTAATTTCTGCAGTGTAAGAAGGTATTTCAAAGCCCCCTTCTCCTCTAAATTCATCCATGTATTTATTAAAAGCTTCTGAAGCAGCTTCCGTGATGTTTTTCAAGAGAGTGGTTTGAGTTGGTACATTGATTTGATCATAAACACGCCAATACGGTATGCAATTATAGGAATCTACATTAGCTAAACTGAAATAGCCTCCTCTTTTTCCCACAAAATCATAAGCCTTATAGAAAGAGTAGGGTAATGCTTGTTCTTGTGCCTTTTTTAAAAATTCCATCTGGTTTATTACTTGTAATATCGCAACTTCTTGTATGACTCTTTTAACTGACGCAAAATCTCTTATTCCTATCTGCAAAACTATGAATTCTACAGCTAGTAAAGCCAAGATGACAAGAATTGCTAAACCGAAGATGCTCAGACCCTTCAATCTATCACCAACGTTATGTCTTTATACAACCTGTTTTTTTCATAAGGCAAAGGGATCTTAGCTGTTACAGCATAACCTGAAGGATTTCCTGATTGACTTAAAACGATGACGTTTCCACTCTCTTCATAGAATAGTTTGTAAGATTTTGATTTCACTAGATTATCTAACATAGAATCGAGAAAACTGATGTCTGGTTTATCGTTCAATGCTATGTATTCAGCTATTATCTCACTAACTTTTTTCGGCTGGTTATCAAGAGTATCAGTATGAGTGGATGAAAGAAGAGATATCAATACCAAATTCGCATTAGTGCTTCTTACTTCAAAGAGAATGAGTCTGTCGATATGAACTTTTGTCACCAGAAATGGCATCAGAGCTGCGATTATAACAAAAAAAGTAACTATTATTCCTCCCAAAAGCATACTTATTCCTTTCATGTTCATCAACGCTTAATTTTGAAAGTTAAGTTCATCTCACCAACATGAACTTCAAAATCTGAATACCTTATAGAGAGTGGAACAAACATTTGATAAGTAGCATCTGGTTGAATACTACCGCATGTTGTAGACCAAGAATTTCCGTTATCAAGATCTTTTATCTTGACTTCATAACTCGTGTTCGGGTAGAGTATATCGTTGCATAGATCCCCTAAATTAGCGAGTTTGCTCGAATCTAAAACAGCTCTTTTAAGCCTATCATCCCTTATCACAGCAATCCTTGGAGAACTAACTATGATTTGAGCTAAGTTTATCATCTTTCTTTGCTCATCTGCCACTGAAACCATGAAATTGAGATCAAAATATGAAGTATGCCACATGAAAACCACATAGATTATCATTACCAATAGAACTATGCAAGCGATGAATTCCTCGAAAGAGAGCACTAAGCCTTTCATTCACTCCCCTTGAAAATCATAATTGTTAGAATAGCCCATCCTTCTCTTGATTATCTTGAAAGAATTGTAATTCTGAAGGTTTTTGTTCAAATTATCAACGGCATAAGTGTCTTGATAAACGTGATTCAAAGATTTTCCATTCCTTATCATATCAACTTTTACTACTCTTTGGCTTAGATCAACAGAATAGTTTATTTTCTCCATCGCACCAAAATAGGAAATCGTGATGTCTTTTGGAGCTGCAGCACTTATAGTGATCAAACCAGCTAAATCTCTGGCAACAACCTCTGAGGTTGACATAGCCAATTGAGTGAAGAAATCACTGAAAAGTTTTGGAATTATGGCAAGGAGCAAAACAAAGAGAGCAGCTATAGTTAGAAGGGTGATAGCATCTGCAACACTCATCAAACCTTTCATGATTATAAATTGGTTTTAGTTTAAGAAATAGTTGTGTTGAAAGCTTCTTCACATTCCTCTTTACTCGGGACTGCACAATCTCCTTTCTTCGGTTTTCCTCCTATTATCGTGCAAGTTTTAACAGTTTCGCCATTATCGAGGAATGTGCTATCACTTATCGTTATACTACCGATTTGAGTTGGTCTTTCTTTTGTTTCGATCCATTTTGAACAGAATGCTATTCTAAGTCTACTACAACCGGAAGCAAGAACAGTACATTCATTGGTGGTTGTAAAAAACCTCATCATGATGAAAGCTGCTCCTGTAAAGAGAAGAATCATCAAAAGTATCCAGGCTGATGAAACAACTATTGCTTTCTCGGTCATATGGTTCTCTCAGAGAGATTTAGACAGCTCCACAATCCTGCACTCGATACATCACTTTAATGTTATATTTTTGTCGGCATCCTGGAGCGATACAATCCCACCATTGTCCATTCGAAACTTTTAGATCTTTTTCTACTAATCCATTAGTTATACCGAGGTCTGCACAACATACTTTTGGTTGACCATTAACGCAGACGTACTTCTCATGCATTGTATCACTCCAACCAGAATTCTTCCATGCTTCGCATGCTTGCTGTTTTTTTAGTTGACATTCAGCCTGGCTCATACCTCCACTAGCCCTTCCTCCCCAACCAAAAAACCAGTAACCTATAAAACCTATGACAACTGCTGCTGCAAAAAGAGTTATCGCAATCCATACTAAAGTAGAAACTCCTTTCATGAAATGAATTT
>CAZQBB010000067.1:0-3562 GCA_964591915.1 uncultured archaeon | reverse complement strand
AAAAATCCCTTTAAGGAAAATACTTTTAAGTTTTAAGCTTATTCCTTTACTAATATCAAAGATTTATTAAGAGAAACTATCCAAAATTAAAGAGGAATTAACATGAAAAAAGATCTCTTAACCTTAGACGACCTAAAGAAGAATGAAATCCTTAAGATTCTTGAACTCACGAAAAAACTCAAGAAAAAACCCATAGGAAATCAGTTGAAAGGAAAGATTTTTTGTTTATTCTTCGAGAAACCATCGACGAGAACGAGAATTTCTTTTGCCACAGGGATTCAACAGTTAGGAGGAGGAATCGTTTATTTGGATAAAACTAAGAGTCAACTCTCAAGAGGGGAAACACTTCAAGATACTGCTAGAGTTTTGGATAGGTATGCCGATGCAGTGATAGCCAGAGTTTACTTACATAAAACGTTAGAGATAATGTCTGAGTGCATGAATGCTCATGTTATAAACGCTCTTTCAGATTTAACTCATCCTTGTCAAATACTTTCAGACCTCTTCACGATTCAAGAAAGGTTTGGTTATCTTAAAGGGTTAAAATTAGCTTATGTCGGTGACGGTAATAACGTGTGTAATTCTCTACTTCTCGGATGTACAAAAATGGGAATGGACATAAGTGTTGCTTGTCCTAAAGGATATGAACCTAACAGGAAGATAATTCAACTAGCAAAGAGATACTCTAAAGTTAGCAAGTCAAGAATCAAGATAGAAAGAGACCCTAAGAATGCCGTTAAGAACGCTGATATAATCTACAACGATACTTTCGTGAGTATGGGAGAGGAAAAAGAAAGGAAAAAGAGGTTGAAAATTTTTCTCCCGAAATATCAAGTCAACTCTAAGTTGCTCAAGTATGCTCAACCGGATGTAATTTACATGCATTGCTTGCCTGCTCATCGTGGAGAAGAGGTTACTGATGAGGTTATAGACGGTCCTCATTCGATAGTTTTTGATCAGGCTGAGAACAGGTTACATACTCAGAAAGCTTTGTTGAGTTTGATGGTTGGAAGAAGGATTTTGATTTGAATCATTTTCTTCCTTCTTTTACCCAGACTTTTCCGACTCTGATTTGATGGATTTTCCAGTTTCCTCCAATCTTCTCTAGGTATTCTCTTTCTTTTATCGTAGCTATCTCATGTGATTCAGCATCCTCTGGAAACCCATACTTTTGAGTGATGAATTTTTCTACCGATTCGTGTAGAGCAACAGCTTTTCTATCCTTCTCATCCTTCAAACTATCATCAACGTAAACTTTGTTCTTGGTTCTGGCCCAACTACCGACATAACATTCATGCTTTCTTATGATTATCTTGTTCCTTATCTTCTCTCCATCATACTCAAAAGAAATCCATCCATTTTTTACTCTCACGTTCTTAACTTTTTCTTCCTTCAAACGCTTAATCAAGTATCTTGTGAACTTTCCTTTATATCCCTTCCTGAGTCTTTTCATGAACTTTTCACAATCCTTTCGAGTATGAAAAGACCATGCTCAGCTTCATCTTTACTGATTATCAGAGGAGGAGCTATCCTTATACTCCTGAAACCACATCCTAAGAGCAACAGTCCTTCTTTGAATGCTTGTTGAACTATCCTATTCCTCAACCTTTCACTAGCGATTTCAACCCCGATCATTAAACCTATTCCTCTAACATCCAGTATTTTCTCTGGGTATTTTTCTTTCATTTCTTTCAACCATTTTATGAAATACTTTCCCATTCTTCTAGCGTTCTTCATGAGTTTTTCCTTCTCTATTATCTCGATCGTTTTAAGACCGACAGCTAAATCTATTCTATGACCACCACCCCAAGTTGAAGAAACAGCTCCAGGTTCTTCTGGATCATATTTTCTCGAAGAGATTACAGCCCCGACTTGTAGAGATTTTCCGACCGTCATCATATCAGGTTTAACTCTATAATGTTCGAAACTCCACCATTTTCCTGTCCTTCCCATGCCTGATTGAATTTCATCTATTATCAGAGGAATATTGTATTTTTTAGTAACTTTTCTCAAAGTTTTGATGAATTTTTTGCTCGCAACTCTATAACCTCCTTCTCCTTGTATACATTCGACTATAACAAAAGCAGGCTCAGCCTCTCTCTTGATGATTTCCTCTAACTGGTTAATGTCTGAATCTTTATCATCAGTACAGAATTTTATCAATTCATTGTTAACCTCTGGAAAATTCCTTTTCTGGACTGCTTTACTATCAGTAAAGCTTAGTGCTCCTAAAGTTCTTCCATGAAAAGCTCCTGTACAAGCTACGCCTGGGAGTGGGCCTTTCTTTCTGTATGCAAACTTTATCGCATTCTCAACAGCTTCTGCACCTGAATTTAAGAATAAAACTCTCGTTAAGTTTCGGGGTGTTATCTTGACCAACCTTTCAGCCAACTTTACTTCTTCCTCATTGTAGAAATCCTGGCCAGCCATTTTATAAGCTCCTACGTTTGAATACTTTTTCAGGATTTCCAATATCTCCGGATGTGCATAACCAACGTTGTGAGTGCATACATTCGCGTTGAAGTCTAAGTAAACGTTTCCGTCAATATCCTCCAAAAAACAACCATTCCCGGACTTTATCACTAGAGGATAAGCAAACGTAGTTTCAACACAAAACTTCTTTGCTTTTTCGATTATTCTTTTTGCATTCTTTCCAGGAATCCTTTTAGTTATTATCATGATTAATTATAGTCTTCAGTAATAGATTAATTTAACTCGTTCTAAGAAGTCATCTTTCTTCGAGTCTTTTCCTTCTCCTTAACCTTCTCATTTTTGCTCTTATCGTTTTCTTCTTCCTCTTTCTTGGCATACTCTCTACATCAAGAATTGTTTTTCATATTCTTTTAAGTAATTCACTGATTTATTGACATCAGCAAACAAGTTTCTTACTTGTTCAACATGTTCTTTCTTAATCTTCTTGGAGTTATGAGATTTTGCTATCTCGAATGCAGGGGCGATCAACTGAATCGCGTACCTTAAACTTGTTTTAGTTCCTATTTCTGTTAAATATTCTATAGCTTGATCGTCCAATTCAACCTTCTCAGCTTCTGCTCTTATCTCCAGTATTTTCTTTATCTCTCTCGCTGCATAAGGTTTAGTGTTTATTATCAATAACCTGTCGAGTAAGTCTAATGGCATACCATGGGGGGCTCTTATATCAGTTCCTTTCACTGTTGTTAATCCTCTGTTCGTCGCAAAGATTATTATGGGAGCTAACTCTTGCTCCATGGCACGATTCAAAAAGGCGAAAGTTTCTATATCGAGCATCGAACATTCATCTATGAAAACAACTCCGGGTATTATCTCTGCTTTCTTATGTTCTACCATTGCCTTTACTTGTTCGTCAACTTCTTTCCTTACTTCATTCTCTATCTCTTTTCTTTCCCTTCCTCCGAACAAAAGGCTGAACATGTCCATTCCACTTCTCGAGCTCGCAACATCCAAGTTATGCAAAGTTAAAACATAAACGAACTCTTTTTCTTTCATCACTGAACCTCTTGGTACTGGTAATACTTGAGTTGCTGAGATGTCAACATTTTTCTCTTTTATCGCTTTTTTACTT
>CAZQBB010000066.1:0-3689 GCA_964591915.1 uncultured archaeon | reverse complement strand
CTCTCTCAATTCTCCCTCATAGATTTTTCTCATCTCATGGATTCTTACACCAATAGCTTTCCTCAACGCTTGAGTTAAGAATTCAGTCTTCTTAACTTCCGAAGAATAGATTTCACTAGCGGCTATAGGAACGAAAGGGACATCTTTTCCTAACTCTTTTGCGATTCCCACAGCTAAGGCTGTTTTACCAGTTCCAGGTGGTCCTGCTATCAGAACAGCTCTCCCAGCAAACTTTCCCTCTTTGACAAGCTTCACTATTAATCCAGCAGCTTCTCTTGCTTTCTTCTGTCCAACCATCCCTGAACCTATTTCTTTCGCTCTTAAACCATCTAAACCCAAGCCTGTTATATGCGAATGGGCAGCTACTCTTTCGAATTCTCTCATCGATTCAGGAATTTCCATGATTTCCGGCACCGAATCACCCAATTATCTCGATTTTGAGAATTCCATCTTTGAAATCCTCATTCGAGATCTGAGCGTTCGGTTTTATGGGAATTAGTTTGAAATAAGCTTTATCTCCAGCAAAAGCCTTAACCTCAATGGATTGTTCGAGTTTTCTCACTTCTACATCGTTCAAACTTTTTACTCCCGGTAATTTTATACTGATTATTTCCCTATTTCCTTCTCTCTTTATTTCACTCTCTGGCTCTTCCGTTACTTTAGGTGCCCTTATTCTTTTTTCGATCTCCTCTTCACCTTCTCTTACTCCTTCCTTTACTCCCAACTTTCTCTTTATCTGAGGCTCTAATTTTTTATACTCTCCGAAAGTTTTCACATTTATCTTCGGTTCCATTCCTGTTCCACTTCTTATCGTTATGCTTATTCCTCCGGTCTTGAACGGGGATTCTATGCTGATGTGAGGAAACTTGAGAAATCTTGATCCAAAGATCTTATCTATTCTCCTAAACTCTTCTTCTATACTTTCAAATATGTCGTAAGGCTTCTTTCTAGTATCCTCTCCACAGTAAGGACAGAATATCCAATCATCCTTCAGCTTTTTTCCACATCTTTTACATCTTCTACTCTCGAACATCGTTTCACTTTATCTTTATCTCTTTACCTTTTTTAACTTTTTTCTTCTTCATCCTTACTGTTAAAACTCCTTTATCGAATTTAGCTTCAACTTCATCTGGGTTTACTTCTACTGGTAAAGTCAAGAATCTTCTTAAAGAGCCCATAGATCTTTCTCTTCTATACATTCTTTCAGATATTTCTTTCTTCTCTTCTTTCTTCTGTGCAGTTATGTCGATCGTGTTATCTGTGATGCGGATCTTTAAATTATCTTTATCAAATCCTGGTAAGTCTGCACGCAAGATGAGTTCATCGTCTGTTTCAGCTAAATCTATCGGAAAACTTTCATACCTTAATTCTTCTCTAAACTCTCTCCAAGGCCTCCAGAAACTACCCATTATTCTCCTCATAAATTCTCTTATTCTTTTTTCTTCCTCCCAAGGGTCCCACTCTTCAAAGAACGCCATTAACATCACCTCCTAGTTATAGTGTATTTAAACACTAAATTTATTTATATTTTTATTCTTCATATTAAAGTTTTTTCCTCTCCTCAAAAAAGAATAAATCTTTTCATTACAGTTAATGATATGTGAAGATAGAAGAACTCAAAAAACTTAGTTCAATCAAAGTAAAGCCCGACAAATCCATTTCAAAACTTCTCTCAGAGATGGCTGAAACAGGGTTTCAAGGGAGGAAACTTGGAGAAGTTGTTGAAGTCTGGGAAAGGATGTTGTATGATGAGAATGTAACTATCTTCTTGGGTTATGCCGGTTCCTTAAGCACTACAGGTCAGTGGAAGATCATAAATTGGTTGATAGACAAGAGGTTCATAGATGTTCTAGTTTCGACTGGAGCTAACATAAGCGAGGATATCGTTGAAGCGATGGGTTTCTCTTACTATAAAGGTTCTCATTTGGTTGATGACAAAGAACTGTTAAATACTGATATCAACCGTTACTATGATGTATTCGGTAAGGAAACAGATTACATGGAGATGACCGAAATGATAGCAGATTTTTACGTTAATTATCTTGAAGAGAATCATCCTTATTCTTCAAGAGAACTTTTGTATTTGTTTGGGAAACACCTAGGGAAAAAGGGAATAAACAGTATCGTGGCTACTGCTGCAAAAAGGAAGGTTCCTGTTTTTTGTCCTGCTATAGTCGATAGTCCGTATGGAGATGCTGGTTTGATCGCTAAGAGTAGAGGTTTCAATTTGATCATAGATAACATGAAAGATTACATAGAATTTATGGGATTGGCAGAGAAAGTTAAAGAGACTGGAGCCATTTATCTGGGAGGAGGAGTTCCAAAGGATTTCATCCAACTCTTTGCGGTAACTCCTGATCTTTTGTATCCAGACAGAAAAGTTCCAGGTCGAAAACCGAAAATATTCAGAGCAAAAAGGAAAGGAAAAGAATTGATGGAAACTTACTATCCGCATAAGTATGCTATTCAGATTACTACTGACTCTCCTCAGTGGGGAGGTTTATCTGGTTGTACTCTTGAAGAAGCCATAAGCTGGGGAAAGATAGCAAGCGAAGGAGAAAGAGTAACGTGTTATTGTGACGCAACCATAGCTTTACCTTTGGTTGTACATGCATTATCCGAAAAAGTGAAAGAAAGGAAGAACTACACAGATTTCTCTTGGTTATTTAAGGATTGATGAATAATTTCTTCAGTGCTCTTTTGTTGTTATCAAGAATAAACTTAAAATCCCCTTTGCGATTATTACCATACCGAGAATCCTAAAAATCGAGTGGGTAATTCCTGAAAAAATGAAAATTAAACATAGTGCGTTAATCACGTCTATGTAACCTTTCCAATCGTAATAGTTTCTTCTTAAGAAATTAGTTGCCAATGACCATATTCCTAGACAGAAATAAAATAAACAAAGAAAGAGAACGAATGAATTGGAAGAAAAGGAAAATCCAAGACTGAAGTACACAACCAGACCACTTACAATATCCATAGTTCCAACTAATGCAGCACCCACATCATTCATTCTTTCTGATCTTGAAAAATAGTACGGCATCTAATCATAATTCTTTTTCAGGAATTAAGTTTTTATACTCTGCTTAACTTCACCGACTATCAGGCTAGAACCTACAACAACTAGGAAGATGCCACAGAACTCAACGATTAAACTTAAGTAGAACTTGTTGGAACCTTCTGTTAGATTAAAAGTTAAGAATGCATTCAATCCTAAGAACATGAATATTATACCAGTCCAGAGAACACAAAAGTATAATACCAATCGTAACAAACCCATCCTATCAATTAAATTTTTCATTCTTGAGAATAAAAGCTTTCATCTCTTAACTTTTTCAAAGGATAGAATTCAGTTCTTGAATCACTAAGTTTATTTTCTTCCTCACTAAATTATAAAAGAAGTAAATGGAATTCCATAAAGATTTGTTAAAAAGTTTAAAACTCAAGTTTAGGATAAAGTATGAGCTCAAGAATAACTTTCTCTTCCTTCAAATCAGAAGAAAAGATTATGTTAATATCGCAAAATTCTTGAAGAAGAAAGGATTCAGGAGATTATTAACTGTCTCAGCCGTTGATTGGATTAAAAAGAAAGAATTTGAAGTTTATTTTCTTCTTCATCATCCTGAAGAAGGGATTTACGTCAAAGTTTCCACACACATACCAAGGAATAAACCTAGAATTGAAAG
>CAZQBB010000065.1:0-3745 GCA_964591915.1 uncultured archaeon | reverse complement strand
TGAATTGCCTGAATTGAACGATGAGAATCTGGCCATTTACATCCACAGAAGCAACTGGGGAAGGTTTGAAGAAAGAGATTACAAGAGCTGGGAAAGGGAATTCTTAGAGCATGAGAATACCGTTAACTTCAAAGACTTGCATGAAAGACAAGAGGATTTCATCTTTTATTGCAACTATTACAGTCTCAACGAGTTGATAGACGTAAAACCAGAGGAAGGGAGTACGTACATCTATTCAACCTCTGAACCACACGATGAAGAGCAGGAAATAGATTATACTAGGATGAAGAACTGGGTTGAACACTTTAAATTGTCTTTTGTTGAGGCTCACGCATCTGGCCACGCTTCTCGAACTGGTATCAAAAGACTGATTCAAGAGATCAACCCTAAGAGAGTTATTCCAATCCACACTGAGCATCCTGAACTCTTCAAGAAGATTTGTAAAAGGTTGATTTTCCCTGAATACGGAAAAACTTTAAAAATTTGATAAAAAATTTATCCTTAACTCTAGAATTCCAATAGCTAAGATTTCTCTTTTTTCTCTGAGAGAACCCAAAAAACTCCTTCCATCCTGACTCTCCCTTCCTTTTCCATTCTCTTCAGTGTCTCGACAACCCTCTCTCCAGGTTCATCCAAACTCTTGGATATTCGCGCTCCGACCATCTTTCCCTCAGAACTTAAAAGTTCTATTATCCTCTGTTCGAGTGGAAGTTTAGCAACAGTCACTTCTTTAACTCTTACTCTTGATCTATAAACTCTTTTAGTAGGTTTCTTTTCTACCGATTCCTTAACTACCTTATAATCGTCCCACCATTCAGTCGGAACAGGATAATCCTTCAATTTTTCTCTGATTCTTCTTTCCAACTCCTCGATGGAACTTCTTATCATTTTTTTGAACTCTTCTATCGAGAAGTCTAATCGAACTATATTACTCGTTAAGCGCTGAGATTCTAAGTACGCTCTTCTTTTTCTTGCTCTTTCTTTCAATCTTTTCAGCTCACTCTTTTTCTTTATCGAATACTGCAGTTTCCCTAGGTAATGGCTTATCTCAAAGACTTTCTTCATAACTTCTGGATCGAACTGTGAAAGAGCGAACATCGTGTTACACCAATTACCGATTTTCCTCCTGAGTTTGAAATTAAAGTCTAAATTCTTTGAGATTTCTTCCTTTATTCCTTCAACTCCAACACTCATCGAAGACAATTCATCATGAACTCTCTTGTATTGTTTCTTTGCTTCTAAGAAGGCAGGATAAAGTTCATCAAATTTTTCAGGGTTTTGCTCATGAAGAATCTCTAGAGTGTCCCTGTCCGAATACTCACCGACACCATTGAGAAGATCTTCGTAGAATTGTGTCAAAGATTCTTTACAATGCGGTAAACTTTTTTCTATATCTTTTTCTTCGAACGATCTTGCGATCAATTCCCATATCATTTGTTGAAATCCATAAGTTAGAAAAAGTGTTCTCGTTTCTCTTGTATCTTTCTCGTAAAAACCACCTGCTTCTGGTTTCCATTCTGTTAAAACGATGCTTGAATCAAGAGCCCATGTGTAATCTTCCTCGTTTGAAGAATCTTCTATGAACTTTCTCAAACCTTTATACTCAGGAGGGAGTTCATTGGATATACTTCTAAACCTTCCCAGGAAATCTGATATGAGCTTCTTTTCATAGGTAGTGTTAACACCTCTCTTCAATCCTTCATCCTGAAAGGAATAAAGAATCTTCAACAAGTCATTTATTCCTTCTACTATTACTCCGAGACTTCTCATTCATTATTTAGAAAAACCGTTAAAAATTTAAACCCTTCAGGAGATAAGCTTAAATCGCTAAAAATGAATCTGATATAACTGATGACTAAATCAGTGGGGCTTCCAAGCTATAAGAGGTCCTACTTAAGCATTATCTATGGGCTTGATTCCGACAAATACGCAAGGAAGTACTCGACCCTACTCTCGAAAAAGTATCAGTCAAACGAGGATTTAGTTTTTGTAGACTTCTCTTCCTTTGATTCCAAACTTTATCCGTTAAAAGCTTTCTCAGAATTATCGGTAGTATCGATAGGAGTTCACAGTCATGATTGTTCTTTCTATCCTATCGACCTTCAACTCGAAGTTTGCAAGAAAAGTGTATGTCACAAGCTTGGGGAATACCTGAAAGAAAATAAACTCATCGATGATTTAATAGTCATACCTCAAGATTTTTGGGAGTTAAGTGAATATCCTTCAAACTTTTCACTGCTAGAGATTTTTGCTAGGGACAAAGCTCTTCAAAGGTTTGAGAGAATGCTCCTCGAATCCTTGAATTTCTTGAAAGAGAAGTTTTTGCCCGTCAAGCTACGAAGAAGTTGAGTTTAACTTGGAGCTTCAAGATAAAAGATTTTTATTCGGAAGAGAAAATTAAATCATGGATTTGAAGAGTTTCTTCAAGCCTGATTTAAGGAAAATATCTCTCATGGTAATTCTCTCGATCGCAGGATGGTTCTTCAGCGATTCTTTTTTCAACCTTGTTTTCTTCTTCTGCCACTCCTGCCTGATAGAAGGTAGATGTCCTCTTTATTGTTCATTATTAGAGCTGAAGAATTTGGATATGTTCACAGGAATCTTTTCATCCTTGGTCACGAACTACCTCCTCTCTTGTGTAATCGTTTCAGTCATCGATCTAATGAAAGAAAAATTCGGAATCTCAAATTTAAGAGGAATCCTCTGGAGAAGATTGAAATCAAGAAGACCAGAAAATATCCAGAGGATAGAAGTGATTGAAGATGAAGAAGCGATAAAGGAAAAAGAAAGGATGTTGAAAGAAGAGGAAGAAAGGTTGAGAGAAGAAAAGAAAAAATTCTATGAATACCTGAACGAAGTCAACAAGAAAAGACTGAAAGAGATGGGTTATGACGTGGAGAAAGAGAAGATCAGATGTATAAACTGCAAGAAATGGAAATCATGTCCAAAGTCAGAATTGATAAACCTCATAAAAAGGTATGGAATAAGCATACTCTGGAGATACGTTTGTGAGAACTGTAAGAAACCATAGAATTCATTTAAATGTTTTGAGGAATAATCTAAAATCATGAAGTACACCCTTTACATCCCGAAGGAATTCTTCTCAGGACAGTTAACGACTCTACACCTTTCCATAACTCTGATAATCATCATCGCGGTAGTGATCTTCTTCAGTTATAAGCTCTACAAGTTAACGAGCATAAAGAAAAAACCAGAATCTTTCAGGTGGTGAGATGAAAGTCTTGATAATCTGCGGGAGTGAATCAGACGTTCAGATAGCCATAGAAGCTGGAAAAGTCCTAGAAGCGAATGGAGTTCCTCATGAATTGAAGATAGCTTCTGCACACAGAGAACCAGAAAAAGTCAGAGAGATAGTCAAGAATTCAGATGCAGATGTCTTCATAGCGATAGCCGGTTTATCAGCAGCATTGCCAGGTTTCATAGCTTCGTTAACGAACAAGCCAGTGATAGGAGTTCCTGTTAACGTCAAGCTTAAAGGTCTGGATGCTTTGCTCTCCATGATGCAGACTCCATCTGGAGTTCCTGTCGCTACAGTCGGAATAGACAACGGAAAGAATGCAGCTCACCTTGCGATAAGGATATTGAAGTTGAAGTATCCAGAGCTGAAGATTTAATAGACCCTAAGCTAAAAACATTATTGATGTTCATCGGAGCAGGAGAAATTCTCAGTACTCTGATCTACTCTTTTATTACTTCTATCTTTGCCTATGTTGTATTAAAATTA
>CAZQBB010000064.1:0-3809 GCA_964591915.1 uncultured archaeon | reverse complement strand
TCTTCCTGTTTTCAGCATGAGGTAACAGTACAAGAAGTACACGGTCACTTATTTCCACAGCATATATCATTCCTTTTTGTCCTACTATATCGCTAAAATGGCTGACAGTAGTTCCAGAGGCGGCTCCTAAATAGAGAACTCGCATCTCTTCTTCTAACGGAAAATTGTGAATTCCTTTATGTATTGCTGCACTCGGTTTTGACCTGGAAGCGATCCATTCTCTGAATTCTCCTTCTTTTGTTTTTATTAACATCTCTCCGTAAACCTTTTCTCCTGGAACTAAGTTTTTCGTACAAAGTTTATTGTCCACCCAAAAAACGTTTTGGAAATATTTATGAGGTTTTATTCTCATTCAATCAACCATTATTTTTTTAATCTTCTCCTCTAAATCTTCTTTCAACTTTTCGGTTTTCTCTTTTCTTCCATAGAAATCTAGTTTTGCTGCTATACTTATTTTTGAAGCAATCACTCTTGCAACCTTCCCCTTTTTCTCTCTTGGAGTTTTTTGAACAAGAGGGTGGATGAAAAGAACGCCAAATTTTGGTGAACGTCCCCTTCCTCTTAAGTATCTGAACAAAGCTTTCTCAGCGCCGAGCAATTGAACTGTAGACGATGGTTTTTGAGCCAGTTTTTCCAATCCTCCAGCCAAAGCTATGAGTCTCGCTCCTATTAGAGGACCTGCTAATTCCTTAGTGTTCGGCGCTATTTCGCTCATCAGGTGATCGACATACTTCTCTAGATGTTCTCTTAACTTATACATTTCCTCTATCCGAGTTGCATACTCCTTCAGGATTCTCTCATCTTTCTCGTCTAATTCTATTCCTATACTCTTTTCTTTAAGGTCCTTAAGTCTCTCTTCTTCGATATGACTTCTCAAACCATATCTGGAAACCAGTTTGGCAAACTTTTCATGATTTTCTATAATTCTTGACATCTCAGGAAAATGAAGACCATACCATTCTCTCAACCTTGTAATGAGAATATTCAATGATTTATCTAATTCATCTATTGCATTAACCACCTGTATCAATATTCTGTCTTTTCTAATACTCTTTCTTATTTTTTCTCTTGTTAATTCCAATCCTATTCGTGTAAGAAAAGAATTTAATTCTTCATCAGAGAAGTTCAGTTTCCTGGTAAACTCTCTGAATTTTTTCCTGAATACTTTTTCTCCAAAATTTTCTGGTTCAAACTTATAACAGTCATTCCTTTTTGAAGATATAAACTGGCGGTAACCCCTCTTTTTTAAAAGATCGATGAGCTTCTTCTCTTCGTCAGTTATACCTTCTTCAAGAATTTTTTCTGCTATTTCTCTAGGGTTTTTCTCGAAAAGAACGTAATCTATGATTTTTCCATTCTCATCAATCGCAAAAAAACCGATTAAACTTTTAACTATGTAGGCTTTCATATTTTCAACCATACTTCTTAGAGATTATTTCAACGTTAAATATTTTTTAACTGAATGATAAAAGTTAATAGATGCAAAAAAGATGCTCTAGATGCGGTAGGCCTATTAAAGAAACTGGGAGATTAATAAGGGTAACATGGTTAGGTTTTAGAGCTCCCCTCTGTAAAAAATGCAGAGAAGAGTTAAAAAAGAGTAAGAAAAGTAGATTTAGCAGAATTCTAAGATGGAGGAGAAAGAGCTAGAGTTTATCTTTAAATTTCGTTAATCTTTCAAGAGCTTTCAATTTCTCTCTTTTCTCTATGTTTGCGCTTTTAATGAAATCCTCTAGAGTTTGAATGACTTCATCGTAGTGTTTTTTATTAACAGGATAAGGTACCCCATCCTTTCCTCCCAGACAGAAAGAAAATTTTTTAGGATCTTCCCAACTTACCTGTTTCCCATAGATTATCTCCGATATTAAAGCCAAACTCCTAACAGTAGCGGATCCTATCCCTTTTATTGAGAGTAAATTTTCATAATTCTCTGGTTGTAGTTCATATGCTTCTTCGATTGCTTTCCAATTTACATTTTTCGGCATTCTCAAAGTACGAACAACAAAATCTTTTTTAGTTTCTACTGAAAGGAACTCTTTCAAACTTTTTTGGTAGATTGGTCTCAATAAAAGCAAATCATTCTTGATTCTTCTCGGCCCTTCTCTCACTAAATCAACTGAAATTCTTCTCGCCTCTTTACTTTGCTTCGAAGTCATATCAAGAACATTTTCTTTTTTAATATCACAACAAATTGCAGAGTGAGGTTCCTCAACAAAACTCTTTACTTGATCTGACAACCAATGATAACGTCTTGCAGTTCTATCATTTATGTTTAGTCCTTGCTGTACAACAGCCCATTTACCTTTTTCAGTTAAGAAAAAAGTATGTTGATACAGAGGATAGCCGGATTGGATAGCTGTGTTGTCTACTTTAGCTGACATTCTACTCGAATACTTTAATGAATCAGCCTTTTTAGTAGACAAATTGAACGTCTCCGAGATTTTTTCGATCTCATCAAGAGTTTTTCTAGAATGTTTTCCCTTACCACCTGCTACCCCTAAGCCATGTGCTTCTGGTTTCACCACAGATTTTAATACTGCACAGACTGTTGTTGTTATACCACTACTATGAAAATCATGCCCAATCACACATCCGAAAGCCTGAAACCAAAAAGGGTTTGAAATCCTTCTTAATAGCTCTTCTTGACCGTATTCCTCGATGATTATCGTTAATATCGAAGCTGATAATTTTCTCATTCTATTGAGTAGCCAAAGGGGGACATGCCCATAATGTAATGGTAGTTCAGCAATCCCGACTTTTCTCATGAGTTTAAATTTGCTCGTTAAAAATATAATAGATAAAGATGGGGAAAGTGTGCCCAAAATGTGGTTCAAAAAATATAGCACTTTTCATGGGCTCTCTAACTGGAATACGTTATAGATGTAAAGATTGTGGTTATGTGGGAGTTGTATTCTTGGAAGAAAAGGAGGGAAATACATGAATATAACCGAATTCGTCAGGTTAATTTGTATTTCCATCATAGTAGTTTCAATAATCTCTATCGTGTTTATAACTTATACTACTTTTAGGGTGATGAAATCTACTGAATTCCATGAAGTAGCAAGGGAATTTAAACAAATAGTTCAATCTGTACTCTTAATTTCATTGTTTCTAATACTGATATTTTTTACGACAGAAGTGTTGGAAAAAGTCAGAAAAATCGAGAAAGAATTTAAGAGTGCCTAGGCCCCATTTCTGGGGCCGCTTTTTCGATGTGAAGGCACGCACTCTATTTAAAAGAGCCACCCAGTAATTATAAAAGGATTTCGGTGAAAAGATAGATATCATGAAAAGAAAGAAATTAATCCTCCTGTTATCAAAGGACGAAACTCACGTGATCGAAGTCTCTGATAGAGACTTTCATTCCTCGAAAGGGATAATAAAATCTAGCGTATTAAAAAAAGCAAAACCAGGCTCTTTAATAGAAACACACCTGAATAAACAGTTTTTGGTGTTAAAGCCGAGTATAGTCGATATCCTTGGAAAGAAATCAAAAAGAATGGCACAAGTCATGTTACCTAAAGATATTGCCTTATTATTAGCTTACACTGGTATTTCTACGGGAAGCCTGATAGTAGACGCTGGTAGTGGTTCGGGTTATACAGCAATATTCCTAGCCCACTATTGTAAAGATGGAAAAATCGTAACTTATGAAAAAAGATCCGATTTCGCTAGGATAGCAAGAAAAAACATAGAGTTGAGTGGTTTAAAGAACATAGTGCTTAAGGAAAAAGATGTGAGAGAGGGTATAGAAGAGAAAAACGTTGATCTAGTAAATCTTGATATGAAAGATGCTGAAAAAGTAGTCA
>CAZQBB010000063.1:0-4068 GCA_964591915.1 uncultured archaeon | reverse complement strand
TAAAAAGTCTTTTTACTTCACTTTAATAGAATCGTCCTTCTTTAAGAAAACACTCGAGAGTTTTGATTTTCTCTTCAAAAACAGTTGGATATTTTTTCATTCTTTTTAAAAGTGATTCAACCCTGCTGAGATTTACTGTTCCTTTTGAAGAATCCATGAGGAAAGCTTGGTATTCGAACCAAATTTGATCTATTTCATCAACCACTTTTGAATAAGGTGTTCGACTAATCATTTTTCAACATCAATTATAAAACAATTAAAGAATTTAAGTTTTTTCTTCAAGTAGGGTATTAAACGAATTCAGTTTTTGAGGTAATGGTTAAATTTAATCCTTTATGAGCTTTATTTTTAGTGGTTGAAATGACCTTGAAAAGTCTAGGGATTGAATATTTAAATATAGAGATTAATTAGTGTGCTATAAATGAAAAAAATAATTCTAGAAGTAAAAAACTTAACAGTTAGGTTGGAAGGGGAAACCATTCTGGAAAATTTAAGTTTTCTAGTAAGGGAAGGAGAAGTAGTAACAATCTTAGGTCCAAATGGAGCTGGGAAAACTATATTACTCAAGGCTTTGTTAGGCTTAATACCATACGAAGGTAAAATAAGATGGAAGAAAAAAGTTAAAATTGGTTATGTTCCTCAAAGGTTGCCTTTTATCAAGGATATTCCACTAAGCGTTAAAGAATTCTTCAAGTTGAAAAATGTAGGAGAAAAGGAAATTCAGAAAACTTTATCCTTAATTGGAATAGATTCAAATATATTAAGCAAAAAAATCGGAAGCCTTTCTTCTGGCCAGTTCCAAAGAATACTAATAGCTTTTGCACTTGTTGATAATCCAAAAGTTTTATTGTTCGATGAACCTACAGCAGGAATTGACATTGGTGCTGAAGAAACAATTTATACCTTCTTAGAAAGGCTAAGGAGGAATGAAAGAATAACTATCCTGTTAGTTACTCATGACATAAGTGTTGTGTATAAATTTACTTCTAATTGTCTTTGTTTAAATAAAAGATTACTTTGTTTTGGGCGACCGAAAAAAATAACACCTGAACTACTTTCTAGACTTTATGGAGGAGAGATAAAAATTTACGAACATAGGCATGATTAATATGATTATCCTTAGTTTACTTGCAGGAATTTTCATAAGTGGCATAGCAGCATATTTAGGAACTTTAATGCTAAGTAGGAGAATGGCCCTAGTTGCTGGACCTTTAGGACATTTAACTTTACCTGGAATAGCTTTAGCTCTGATTTATGGTTTTGATGTAACTGCAGGTGCCTTTCCCTTTGTTGCTGTTGGAATAATCCTAATTTGGCTACTTGAATTAAAGACAAAGTTACCGCTTGAGGCTTTAACCGCTGTAGTTTTTGCATCCGGTGTTGCAATTGCATTTTTGTTCTTGCCGATTGAGCAAGCGGAAGCAGCCTTAGTGGGAGATATCTCTAAAGTAAACTTCTTGGATACGATTTCTTCTTTGTTACTATCAGTTTTAATTTTTCTGATCTTAAGAAAATCTTACTATAAACTCATTCTGATTAACATCTCTGAAGATTTGGCAAAAATTCAAAAGATAAATGTTAAGAAGTATAACTTTATTTACCTGGCTTTGATCGGCATTGTTGTTGCCCTTGGTGTAAAGATAGTTGGAGGACTTTTAACCGCCGCTTTAGTAGCAATACCAGCCGCTACTTCTAGAAATGTAAGTAGGAATCTTCGTGAGTATTCTTCATTAGCAGTCATCTTTGGAGTTCTGAGTTGTGTTTTAGGAATTTTCCTTTCTCAACTCTACAATCTTCCTGCAGGAGTTTTAATAATTTTAGTGAATGCAGGAATCTTCTTGATTTCAGTAGTACTTAAAAGATAAGAATTATGTTAGTTTTATCACTCCATACTTTTCATAATATTCTATCCAACATCTTCTCATTTCTTCACTCAAACCATCTTTCACTAATTCGTACATAGTTTTAATATCGAGTAGAGGAAAGACCCTTACTCCGAATTCATCTTGAATACTCTGAACAGCACTCTTTTCTTCAACTTTTTCAGCATCTCCCATCTTTTCTTGTCTGTCAACTATCAAAACTAAGCCAACGATTTTATGATCACCGAGAAGTTTTAGTTTGTTTATAGCTTCAACTTTAGTTTTTCCTGTTGTTATGACATCATCGATTATGAGAATCTTGTCTCCAGGCTTGAAATAGTTTGCTCCCACTATTACCTTATCAGCCTTTTTGTCACCGTAATCTTTTATCTCTTTTCTATCGTAGAGGTAACGCTTGTTCATTCCATAAAGCTCAGCTAATCCTTCACACGCTAAAGCTGCTAGGTTTATTCCTTTATAAGCAGGGCCGAAGATGAAGTCAAAATCTTCAACCTTTCCCTCTTTTATCAAAGAAGCTATGAAACGTGCTAAGATTTGTTTAAGTTTGCTTAAGGATTCACCGTCAGTCAAGGCTCCAATGTTTATGAAATAAGGCGATTTTCTTCCACTCTTGAGGACAAAGATATCATCCGTACCAGAAGCGAGTCTTAAAGCTCCCTTATTCAAGAGAAGGTTCAGTAAATCTTCTTTCTCTTCCATTAAAGGAATTTTATTCAAAGAGACTTATAAGTTTTTTCTTTAGATTTCAACTTGTTCGATTGATCGTAAATATCTTCATCCGCTATCTCTTCAAGCTTTTAAAGGTTTTTAATGTTTTTGGAGTGAATAACTTTGTTGATAGTTTCCTTGAGTTCTTTTGCCTTTAACCTAGAAGCTTCTTCCCAGTTTTCCTCCGAGAACCCCTCTATTCTTTGATAAGCGAAGTCAATCCCACGAGATGAATTGAATACGGCTCCTAGCCCATCTGGATTCATCCCAAGCTTAGCTACATCTTCTGCATTCCCTCCTTGAATTCCCAAGCCAGGTATCAATAAGAAATTTTTCTCCAAGATTTTTCTCAAAGTCTTGAGTTGTTCGGGATAAGTAGCTCCGACGACTGCTCCCACATTAGAATAACCCCTTTCTCCTTTGTAATCTTTTCCCCATTCAACTATTCTTTTAGCAACTACGTTAAACAAAGTTTCTTCCTCAACTTTTTTATCCTGAAAGTCTCCTGAACTTGGATTCGATGTTTTGCATAGGATGAAGATTCCCTTCCCTTTCTTTTTCACGAAATGCTCTAAGAATGGACTTATCCCGTCTATTCCTAAGTAAGGATTAACGGTAGTAGCATCAAACCTGAACTCGTCAAATAAAGCTATAGCATAATGGAGAGAAGTTGTTCCTATGTCTGCTCTCTTGCTATCTATCAAGACCATTTTTCTTGTGTTCTCATGGATGAAATCCGTTAAGTTCTTCAAAGCTATTAATCCATCAGGACCTAAAGCCTCAAAATATGCTATGTTAGGTTTAAAAATTGAAACATGATCGTCTACAGCTTCAACTAGTCTTTTACAGTATATCTCAACGGCTTTAGCCATTCCCTCTTTTCTCCCATGCTTCTTTACTTGCTCTTGAACTATGAATTCTGGGATCCAATACTTTGCGTTTGGGTCATAATTCAGTTCTATTTCTTTTATTCTCGGGTCGATACCACAACATATTCTACTGTTTGTTTCTTCTATAGATTCGATCAACCTATCGGAGAAACTTTCGCTCATCTCATCCCCTCTTTAGTAAAGAGTGATCCAAGAATTTATTTGTTTTTTAAGTTATAGAATTAGTAATATGATGATATTCAATGGTTCAAGGTCAACAACACTGGGAGAAAGAATCGCAAAAGAGTTAGGAGTTAAGTTCGAGAACGTAACCACGAGAATATTTCCTGATGGTGAAACTTACGTTAGAATAAATTCAAGGGTTGAAGGAGAAGAGGCAATAATAGTTCAAACGATGTTCCCCGATCAGAATTCTTCTTTGATGGAATTCCTGCTGATAGCAGATGTACTGAAAGATTTAGGAGCTTCAAAGATTATAGCAGTAATTCCTTATCTAGCTTACTCCAGACAAGACAGAAGGTTTCAAGACGGAGAAGCCTTAAGTATAAAGACAGTAGCTAAGCTCATGAAATCAGTAGGGGTTGATG
>CAZQBB010000062.1:0-4078 GCA_964591915.1 uncultured archaeon | reverse complement strand
CCCATTCTCTTCACTAGCACTCAATAACGTAGCATTTCCTCTCCCTCTTAACAAATACTTGTTTATGTAATCTACAGCTTTGTTTCCTGCTTCCTGAGCTGTTAATTGGCCTTGAGTAGTTTGGATTACTTTACCAGTTATTCCTCCTCCAACGTAAAGAACAGCTAGGATTATTACGAGAATTATCGTCGATATCATCCAAGGATTCAATCTTGGTACTCTTATAGTCATACCTTTTTCTTCTTTTCCCATTGAATCACTTAACACTAAAAATGTGAAATGATACACTTAAATATATTACCATTTTACTCGCAAACTATTTATTTTCTTCTTGCTAATCGGGAAAACTTTTATTGATTTGGTCAACTTTCTCATACCATATTTAACCAAGATTTTCTTTTCTTTTGCATCTGAATATCGAGCAGTCAAAGCAGCTGCTTTCTTTATGGTTTCTCTAGTTTTTGATCCTTGAAGCAAAGTGATTGGACTACCACAATCAGGAACTTCAAAAAAATAATCTGTCTTTGACTTCAACTCAAGTAACTGTTTATTTTCCTTTTCATTTCTTCCGACTATTATCTTGTTCTTTCCAAACCTGAAGTGTCTCCCAACCTTTAACAATTCGATATCTTTCATCCTTATTCTTTTTTTGTGTTTGAAAAGATCTTTTAGTTTAGCAGAAAATTCTTTATAAGTTAATAAGCATCCTCCAGCAGGAGAAGAGAATTCTTTTATTTTGAATTTTTTAGCTAACTCAATTTGTTTTCTTCTTCCCTTTCCGCTTATGTCGAGAAGTCTTTCTCTTCTCACGACCCCTTTTTTCTCAGCTTCAGTAGGAGGAAGTAATTTAGCGGATAAAGGTCTCAGTATTTTTCCTTTTAACCCGGCTTCTCTTTCTATAATCTCTAAAGCTTTTCTGGTTTGAGACATAGGTCTTTCGTTCAATACTTCTCCAGTGAAAATGAAGGATGCATTAATCTTCTTTGCATACTTCTTTGCTTTTTTCAGCATGAATATCCTGCAATCTATGCAGGGATTTAGAAACTTTCCATACCCATACTTAGGTTTTCTTATCAACCTAATGTATTCATTCTCTAATTTTACAACTTTTAGAGGAATCTTTAATTTTTTGGTGAAGATTTTAGCATAATTTTTTCCCTTTTCTTGAATGATGAACGGTGTTATGAAATTCAAGGCTATGACTTCAATCCCTTGATCTTTCATCAACTTTGCAGCAAGCATGCTATCCAATCCTCCAGAGAGAAGACCTAATGCCTTAATCATTTTTCAACCCTTCCAAAAATCCTTAATTTTTTCTTTAAAAGTAATTTGAAATAACATTTTCTACAGATGTATTTTCCGTTTGGTAAAGTATGCTTAGGAACTTTAATGTATTTTCCACAGATGTAGCATTTAGCCATGATAATTATTAGTTTGCCGCTTTCATTAAGCTTAAATATTCTACTGTAAAAGAATAAATTGTCAAGGGAGGATCGGAATGGTCGGTGAACCAGTTTGCCTCCAAGCTGATTAAATCAGCACTTTCTTCTAGTCCCAAGAGTCGAAAAGAACTTCTTCGAATGACAAAACTCCCAGAGAGAACTTTAAGGTATAATCTCGCTATCCTAAAGAAGAAAGGCCTAGTCAAAGAAAATTATAATTTTCTTGATTTAAGAAAGAAAAATTTTTACTTAGTATTAACTAAGGAGGTGAAAAGGAAGAATATTTAAAATCCCTAAATAAAAACCATTAATTGAAGCCGGGGTGGCAGAACGGCTATGCGACCGATCTCAAAGAGTCGAAGCTGCAGGACTGGTATGCTGACAGATGATGTGTTGATACCGGTTTAAATTGGGTTCATCCCAAGGACTTTCGGGTTCAACTCCCGACCCCGGCTATCGTGGATTCTATGGTACTCAAGGTCTACAACACGATGACTAGAAAAAAAGAAGTATTCAGACCTTTCAACAAGAATAAAGTAACGATGTTTGTATGTGGTCCTACCGTTTATGATCATTCTCATTTAGGTCATGCTCGAACTTACATAGCTTACGATATTATAGCAAGATACTTGCGTTTTAGAGGTTTCAACCTCTTCTACGTCATGAACATAACCGATGTCGATGATAAGATAATAAATCGAGCTAAAGAAAGAGGGATTCATCCACTTGAGTTAGCCAGAGAATTTGAAAAATCTTTTTTTGAAGACATAAAAGCTCTGGGTATAGAAGGTATCAACAAGTTTGCCAGAGCTTCTGAACACATAAAAGAAATAATTTCTCAGGTTGAACGCTTGATGAAAAAAGGATATGCTTATGTTACTAAAACTGGAGTCTATTTTGATGTAGCAAAGTTTAAGGATTATGGTAAACTCTCTCATCAAAATTTAGAAGAATTAAAAAAGCATAGGATAGAACCTGATCCAACGAAAAAGAACCCTCAAGATTTTGCTTTATGGAAATTTCAAAAACCTGGAGAGTTAAGCTGGGATAGTCCATGGGGAAAGGGAAGACCAGGTTGGCATATCGAAGATACAGCAATAGCTGAGAAATATTTGGGTCACCAATACGACATTCATGGAGGAGCTATAGATTTAATATTTCCTCATCACGAATCTGAAATCGCTCAGATGGAAGCCCTTTCAGGGAAAAAACCAATGGTTAAATACTGGATCCACACCGGCTTTTTGAGAGTTAATGGTCAAAAGATGGCTAAATCTTTAGGGAATTTCATAACGATCAAAGATGCATTAAAGAAAACCGATCCTGAAGCTTTGAGGTTGTTTTTTGCTTTCACTCATTACAGAAGTCCAATAGATTTTAACAAGAGAAACTTAGAACAATCTGAGAAAAGTTTAGAGAGTTTATACAATGCTTTGGAAGGAATTAGTTCTTTAGAAACTAAAGAAAGTTCGTTGAATGAAGATGAGAAAAAACTTAAAGAAAAAATAAGGGAATCAAAAAAGAAATTCATCGAGTATATGGACGATGACTTTAATGCACCTTCAGCTTTAGCTGTTCTCTTCGCTTTGGCTAAAGAATTCAACAAGTTCTCAGAAAAGAATAAAAAAATAAACAAAACCTTACTCAAAGAGGCTATTTCAACTTTCAGGGAGCTTGGGAACATTTTCAACATTCTTCAGAGAGAGATCAAAGAAGAAAAATTACCAAAAGAATTATTAGAGTTGATTAAGAAAAGAGAGGAAGCTAGAAAAAGAAAAGATTGGAAGACTGCTGATTCAATCCGAGCTGAGTTAAGAGAGAAGGGAATTATTCTTGAAGACACTCCTGAAGGAACCAAATGGAAAATAGTTAAAAAATAAACTTAAGTTTTTTAACTCTTTATCTTTTCAAAGATGAAAATTACAAAGGAAAACCTCTACGAGAAAGGATTCATTAATTCTCGACCAGAAGAACCGTATGATTTTGGGACTGAATATTGGACATACTTAAGAAAAATCTTAGCTTTAGGAGACATCCTTGTGATGATCAATAAAACGAATGAGTTGAAGAAAATTGGATTGATCTCTGAATTCTATACTCCTCGCTCTCGTTTTGTCGAAGATACTCGTGAATACGTTGAATTTCTAAAAAGATCTTTAGAACGCCAGCGAAGAAAACTCAAGAAAGAGCCTCATGATCCTATCTTGAACGGTAGAATAGAGTTCATCAAGGACGTGATAAGGGAGTTAAAGAGTTATGATGCTTAATTTTTATACTTCACATTTTCCAAAGAAATAACTTCCCAAACTCATCATCAGAACACACATTCCAAGAACAACTATAAAATCTATGTAAACAGGAATGTAAGAAAATCCTATCAAGACTCCTCTTAATCCATCAACCCCATAAGTTAAAGGATCAAGATAAATTACAAATTTTAATGGTTCTGGGACTCCACTTAAAGGAAAGAATGCTGTTGATAAAAAGAAAAGGGGAAAAATTATCAAGTTCATTATCAATTGGAATCCGTGAATGTCTTCCATCCTTGAAGCAATGATAAGACCAAATCCGACTGCTGAAAAGGAAATTAAAATCATGAAGATGATTGCTGGTAATATTCCTAAAAGAGAAAAATT
>CAZQBB010000061.1:0-4114 GCA_964591915.1 uncultured archaeon | reverse complement strand
ACTTTTATTGCATCTTCAACATCCTGTTTTCTATTCACTTCAGAAGGCATGATCAGCCCTAAAACTCTTTCTTTTCCTAAAGCTTCGACACAAAGGAAAAGAGTTGTAGTTGAATCCACTCCACCACTCAAACCAAGAACGACTCCATTGACTTTAGATTCTTCTACCTTCCTCTTGATGAATCTTACGATCCTCTCTTTCATCATTTCACTGTTTATGTTTCACTTTCTCTCCAGTAAAAATTTCTGAGCCATCTCTAAATCTTTTGGAGTATCTATCGCAAACCAGAAAGAACCTTCTCTCAACTTGAAAGCAAATAGTTTTCTGTCCTTTACAAGCTTTGGATAGACATCATATTCTAACATTCCTTGTTTCGGGAAGTAATCTAAGCTCTCATGAGTGAACACAGTTATTCCAGCGTTTATCCAATGTTTTAAAACCGGCTTTTCTTTGAAGTCAACAACTCTTTCTCCTTCGACCTCTACCACTCCGTATGGGGAGACGAGCTGAGTTAAAACAAGTAGGGGATTCCTTACATCTTCAAACTTCTTGAGCATTTTCTGGAAGTTGAAAGAGAATATGTTATCGCCGTTCGTCACTATGAAATCTTCTTTGATTAATTTCTCTGCATTTTTGACAGCTCCGGCAGTTCCTAACTCTCTCTTTTCCACTGAATGAATTAGGTCTGGATATCTCTCTTCAAAGAGTTCATGCTTGTATCCTGTACATAAGATTATATCTTTTATCCCATGTCTTTTGAAAAAATCGATCTGGTATTCTATTATTGGCTTTCCTAATATCTCGAGCAATGACTTCGGTTTGTCTCTTGTGAAAGGTTGTAATCTTTTTCCCCTTCCTCCGCACAATATTAAAACTTGCATTTTCACACGCTATTAATCTTTCAGGTTTTTAAATATTTGATTCTTTTTTCTCAAATTCGATCAACTTCTTCAACAACTCTCTTTTCTTTTTTTGTGGAATAATTATTTTATTATTTTCAACCTTATAGCTTTTTTTATCGAGAAGTATTATTTTGTTCGACCCTAAATCCTTAGAAAGAACAACACCTGGCCCTACTATACTGTTTGGGCCGATCCTGATTCCTGGCATCAAACATGAATTAATTCCTGTTTTGCAATTACTTCCAATGATCGCACCAAGTTTATCCAGACCAGAATCTACCATCTCTCCCTTTACATTAACCTTTATTACTTTCTCATCAAACCTGAAGTTTGCTGTTACAGTTCCAGCTCCGAAAGAGCAATTACTGGAAATTATGGAGTCTCCTATGTAGGAAGTATGGAACCAACAATTATCGCACACATAAGAATGTTTTATCTCAGAAGAAAAACCTACTACACAGTTTTCACCTATATGCGAGAAATTCCATATCAGAACGTTGTTTCCTATCACCGAATTCTTTCCTATGTAGCATGGCCCTCTTATCACTACATTCTCTAAGACTCTAACTTCATCTTCGATCATGACCTTTCCATGGATACACGCTCTTTCAGATATCTTCGCACTGGGAGATATACTTTTTTTCTCAATCTTTCCCAAAAAGAATTCCATAACACCGAAAATATCCCAAGGATACTTTATCGCTTTCCAGAAACCATTGTAAGGGATTACTTTAATCCTGTGCTTGTCTTTTATCATCCTGCTTAAAGCGCATTCATAGATGTCATCCCTTCTGCTCTTAGTTTTCTCCAGATAATGAAAAAGGGTTCTGGTGTTTTTATGGAGATGAACTACTATGTTTATCAAATTGCTAGGTTCTTTTCCTTTCCCTGGTTTTTCATGAATTTTCTTTAGTTCATTTTTTTTGTTAACCTCTAGATAACCTCCAGGAAAGTATGAATTCACTCTGTATCCTATTATGTAAGAGTCATGATCATTTTTTCTGGAGGCTTTAAGAATTTTCTGATACGCTTCAATTTCAAAAACATCGTTCGGGTTCACCACTATTATTTCATCATCCTCCAAAAGATCCTTTGCGCTGAGTAGTGCGTCAGCCATACCTTTCGGTTCTTTTTGAATGCAGAATTCTACCTCTTTGATATCTTCACAGACTTTCTTTATTTTTTCGATATTTTTCGGATTTCCTACTATAACAAAATCTCTTAAACCAACTTCCCTCGCAGTTTCAATCTGATGTTTTAAGAGTGGTTTTCCAAGAAACTTCAACAAAAACTTATCCTCGGTTAATGGAAACATTCTTTTTCCAATTCCTCCACACAGGAACACGACTTTCATAAGAATCACCTTGGAATTCTAGCTATTATCTCATCGACAAATTTTTTAACTTTTCTAAACCCTTCCTTGCTGTAAGCTTCATAGGAACATGAGATCACTGACTCTGTGTTTGACGGTCTGAATAAAGCCCATCCATCCTCGAAGAAAACTTTAACTCCATCCGTGGTATCGATTTGGAAACCCTTTCTTTTGAAGTCGTTCCTCAACTCCTCTATGAACTCAAATTTTTTCCCTCTTTTTATCGGAAACCTTAAGCCTTCTGAAACTGCTGAGAAATATTTAGGTAATTCTTTCTCATAATCTTCTAACTTTTTTCCAGAATTAATCAATACTTCTATCAATTTCATACTTGCAAAGAGAGCGTCGTCTGCACCATAAGTTTCTTTGAAGTAATAGTGACCAGAAATTTCACCACCAAGACAAGCTTTCTCTTCAATCATCTTTCTAGTAATGTAAGTATGACCAACTTTACACAAGATCGGGATACCACCATTACTTAAAATAGTATCTTCTATCGCTTTTGAATCCAAAGGAGTATAAACTATTTTTCCTTTTGGACACTCCTTAAGAGCATTTTTTATGAATATAGAGAAAATAGTTTGTGTTCGGATTATTTTCCCCTCTCTGTTCATAACCATCACTCTGTCACCATCCCCATCATATGCAAACCCTAGATCAGCTCTCGATTCCCGAACCTCTTCTTTTAGTTTTCTTAGGTTTTCTTCCTTTGAGGGATTTGGTTCATGGTTAGGGAAATTACCATCTGGTTCACAAAAAAGCTCGAAGACTTTTACTCCGACCTTTTTCATGATTCTTGGATAGATCAAACCAGCTACTCCATTTCCTGCATCCAAAACTATCTCTAAGTTTGGTTTTTTCTTGAGCCTGATTTTTTTGAGTAAGAATTCTGAATAGTCTTGAAGAATGTTTTTTTTCATCAGTTTTCCGTTCCCTCTTTTGAATTTTTTTCTTCTAACTATTTCCTCGACTTCTTTCAATCCACTCTCATAACCTATCGGGACTGCATTCTTCAAGAAGAATTTAATGCCGTTGAATTCTTTTGGATTATGGCTTGCTGTAACCATTACACCTCCGTCTACGTTTAGACGTCTTATACTAAACATTAGCATAGGAGTTGTTACCATCCCTATATCTATTACTTTGCATCCTGTAGATAGTAGGCCTTCGATAAGTTTCTTCTTCAAAGATGGACTACTTAAACGAGCATCCATTCCGACAACTATCTTTCCAGGATTAAAAGTACCAAAAGCCTTTCCGATTCTTTCAACTATTTCTTCATTCAATTCAGTGGGATAAATCCCCCTTATGTCATAAGCTCTGAATATATTCATAAGTATCACGGGACCGTTACGGATTTTGCCAAATTACGAGGATAATCTGGGTTTAAACCCCTCAAAACAGCTAGTTGATAAGCTAGTATCTGTATAGGGATTATCTGAACTATTGCATTCTCAGTGTTACATTCAGGAGTTTTCAGCCAGAAATCGAATATTTCATTATTCTCCGGCGAAATTCCTATTATGTAACCCCCTCTCGATTTTATCTCCATCGCATTCGATATTATCTCATCTCTGTTTTCCTTTGAAACAAAAACTATACAAGGAGTCCTCTTTTCAATCAAAGCTATAGTTCCATGTTTTAGTTCACCACCAGCGAAGGCTTCAGCATGAATGTAACTGACTTCCTTTATCTTCAGAGCAGCTTCTAACGCTGTAGCATATTGCAATCCTCTTCCGATAAGGAATATGTGTTCCCTTTCCTTCAGTTTTTTAGCTAATTCCTTTATTTTTTCTCTTGTAGTTCTCGAAGTCAAATGGTAGATGACATTCCAGAGATA
>CAZQBB010000060.1:0-4126 GCA_964591915.1 uncultured archaeon | reverse complement strand
TCTTTGGAGTATGGCTGCAGCCATAACTTGAGCTGAATTCAATGGAAATAGTGTTGTGAATATGAGTATCAGAACAGCCTCGCTAGAACCTAAACCGCCAGGCAAGAAACTTAAAATTCCGATGAGAGTTGAAATACAAACCGCGAAGATAGCAACGAAGAAAGTAACCGATATGCCTAGCGCATTAAAACTCGTTAAAAGGATTAAGCCTTCTATGACCCAAACAAAAAATGTAGAAAGGAAAGTGAAAAACAAGACCTTCTTGTCTTTGTACTTTAAGAGAGCTCTATGAATTCTAAAAGAAAACTCCTCAGTTTTTCTCTCAAGCCTTTTAGCAATCTTGAGGAAAGAAAAGAGAGAGGATAATTTTTTTAGGAATTTCTTCGTTCTTTTCTCGGAGATTATCACATACAAGCTTAAACCGAATACCAGAGAGTAAAATCCAACGACTAAGAGAAGTAGAAGAGATAATTTTGATAAAGCAAAAAAGAGTATACCAACTCCAGAAATAATTAAAGTGATCACAGCATCAGAGATTCTTTCCAAGAAGATGGAAGGTAAGGAAGAACCAACACTCTTTCTCTCTGAAGCCTTTAATATAACACTTCTCAGAGGATCCCCCAACTTCCCTGGGGATATGTTTGAAAGGAATAATCCAGATACGTAAACTTTAGCTGTCTTAAAGTAAGAAACTTTTATTCCTGCTTTCTTCAATAGATAGTTCCATCTTTCGGTCCTTATTAGCAATCCAAAAAACCAAAGAAGAAAGCCGAGAAAAATATAGAAAGGGGTTATTTTAAAGAAAGCTGAAAGAACTTCAAAGAAGTCTGAATAAACAAGTAAAGAGAGGAAAAGAAAGATAGAGACGAATGCCGGGATCAGTCTATATTCCATGAGTAAATTTATAGCATCTCAAGAAAAATAAACGATTCATTTAAATTTACAAACCTTAAGATTAAAGAACATGGAATGGAAGAAAGATGTAAGAACTGTTGCTCTCCTTGTTCTTCTGCTCATCTCGCTTACTATTATCTTTTATCCCTTCCTCCTAAAACCAAATGGTGTGAGAGTAATTTCTGTATCAGAAGATTCGCCTTGTAAAGATGTGATAACTGTTGGATCGATTATAACAGAAGTTGCTGGAATACCGATCAAGAATTCTCAGGATTTCGCTAAAGCAACTAGGAATCTGAAAGGAAGTACTACTTTCATAATAAATGATAATCCTAGAAGATGCTCAATTCCAGAAGGTTCACAACTAGGAGTAACTGTAAGCGACATAAAGAAAGGGGGAATAAGGATGGGGACCGACATAGGAGGAGGAATTGTCTACTTCTTTAAGCCAGAAGATACTTCTAAGACCACACTCGAAAAAACGTTGAAATCCCTCGAATCAAGAACAAGAAAGTATGGTTTGAATGACGTAGAGATTGAGTTATTTAACAACTCCTTTAAGATTTTAATCCCTTCAGACGAAGAGAGCTATATCCATTTTCTAACTGAGAAAGGAGAATTAGAAGGATGTTTGGTAATCCCTGTAGAATTTACTAACGAAGAAGGAGAATTCTATCTTGATGGAAAGACTTACGACGTTTATCTAGAAGATGGTTCAATTTCAATAAACGGTTTGATTTATTCTCCTGGAGATAGTTTTGAACTCAACGGTATAGAAATAAAAGTTCAAAACGTTTCGAAAAATACAACCACACTTCTCGCTAAAATATTCGATGAGAGAGGATTAACACTCTCAAACAAAAGAGTCATGAAACAGAGTGGTGCTTACATATTCCTGATCTACACAACTTTATCCGAAGATACGAGCAAAACCTTTGCTAGAGTAACTAAAGGACAAGAGGCAATAGTATCGCCTTCTGGCGAAGCACTACTTAAAACTCCTTTGTTAGTTTTAATAGATGAAACCCCTTTCTTAAGTCTCCCTATAAGCGAGAAGAACGCAGGGATTGAAATAAAGGAATTGACTCTCTGGGGATTTAGAAGAAGAGCAGAAGATGCCACAAATGATATGATAAGACTCTCATCCATAATAGAGGTAAAGAGATTACCAACTAAGTTAAACCTGATAAAAAAAGACATTTTTTTACCCAAATCTTCTCACTTTTTCATTACACTCCCGCTTTATACTATTCTCTTCCTTTCTCTTGGTCTTTCAGTGTTCTTTTTCATCAGGTATAAAAGAAGAGGAGTGATGATTCTTCCTTTAATACTAACGACTTTAGGAGAATTAGTTCTGATCCTTGGAGTTATTTCTTTTTCTCCATTCTTAATCTTACTCTTCATAGTTGGGATGAGTTTAAGCTTGTTGAAGAACGAAATAGTTGATCAAAAGATTTGGATCGGTATATTCTCTATTTTTATGATAGTTTTGGGTATTCTTCTAACTAAGTTAACCGTAGATTCCAATTCTCTCATAGCATTTTCTATCTTCACATGTTTAAGTATGATACAATCGACGGTCATTGGGGATAGATTACTGAAGAAGAAAGAAACTCATATTCAGTCAGAATATAAACGTTTGTTACGCATACTCTGGTTCTCTGCTAGCCTGATAGCGATAGTCTTACTTCCTCTATTTTTCTTCTTCAATGAGTTCAGATGTTTTGTGTCAGTTTTAATTACTGGCTGCCTCGTTTCTGCAACCTTAACGAAACCTTCCTACTGGATTTTGTTAGGAAAAATTTTAAAAAGCTAAGATCCTTTCAATTTCATTATCGCCTGAACTACATCCCCCTTACTCTCTTCCAATACTCTCTTAACTTTCTCTTTATCCTCGATACCAGACTGTTCCATGACTAACTTCACGTCTTCATCAGAATAGGATTTTTCTTTCACGTTACCGGAAATTTGGAATATTACTTCTCCCTTTAAACTCGTTTTCAAGACCTGAGGATTCTCTATTATTATCTCACCAGAATCTGTTTTTATTATCACTCGATTTGCTGGAATTGAATCTACTTTCATTCCAAGTCTTCTTAACATTTGTTGCATCTTCTTTGGATCCATAACAGGAAACATAATGCTTATTTAATTTAAAGAAAATTTAAATGTATGCTGGAAGGGAAGGATCCTCTACTCTTCCTTTCTTTGATCTGTTCTTTCATCGGTTTAGCTTTAATTTACTTTGCTGCTAGGAACCTTCAGCCAAAAGAAATGAGTATAAGCGAAATCACTCCTGAATTGATAGGAAGAACTGTAACAACTCATGGAATCATAGTTTACAAAAAAGTTCACCCTGAAGGTCATGTGTTCCTAACGATCTCAGATAAGAAGACAAAAATTCAAGTTCCTTTGTTTGCAGGATACATGAAGAGTTTAGAAGAGAGAAACTTAACCGAGAGGGATTTCAAAGTTGGAGAAGAATTGATAGTTTCGGGTCTAGTTGATGAGTATAGAGGAAGCCTTCAGATAATCCCAAGAAAGCTGAATGATGTAAGGATTGTGAGTTAATGATTCTAGAAATTTTTCTTTTTATACTTGCTGGAATCGGAATAGGAATTTTCGCCGGCTTAACTCCTGGAATTCACGTGAATACTCTCATTCCTTTACTTTTAACTCTTCTTCCTCTTGTTCCGAATTCTTACTATCTTACAGTATTGATAATCGCAGTCTCGATAACTGAAATGTTCATCGATTTCATTCCTTCCATCTTCATCGGAGCTCCTGATCCTGATGTTTGTCTTTCAGTATTACCCGGACATAGGATGTTGCTCGAAGGGAGAGGATACGAAGCCGTTAAATTAACAGTTTTAGGAGGTTTGGGAGGTTTACTTCTCTCACTCGTTGTTATAGGTTTATTAGCGAATACTTTCAAGTTTCTTTATGAGGCCTCAAGACCTTACGTCCATTACATGATAATCCTAGTCATAATCTTCATGATCCTAACTGAAAGAAAGCTAAAGAAGATGTTTTTCACCGCTTTTATTATACTTCTTTCAGGAATCTTTGGAATGATAATCCTGAATTCGAGCCTCGTGAATCAAAAGAATGTTTTGTTTCCGAGTTTAACTGGCTTTTTTGGTTTAAGCACTTTAATCATAAGCTTGTCAGAAAGGGCACAAATCCCAAAACAAGAAGAAGATTCAAGAATTCAACTCTCGAAGAAGAATGT
>CAZQBB010000059.1:0-4179 GCA_964591915.1 uncultured archaeon | reverse complement strand
AGATAGAAAGAAGAGCAAAAGAAGAAGGAGTGGATAATTTCGATGAGATTCTAAGGAAAATGCTCAATGAAGGGTTATGTTTCAGTCCTAAACCTGGTTTCTTACAGAAAGTGTAGAAATATTTTAGTCTTTAATAATCAAAATAAGAAGTATGAGCAAACTCAGACAAACAGCAATAAGGGCAAGGATTTCTGACATAACTACTGGAAAGTTTGTTAGGAAAGAAGGGTTAGAACCGAGCTATGTGTTGAGCGAATTGGGTCAAAGAATATCGAGAGCAAAACTTTTAGGCACAGTTGTTGATAAATTCATGAGTGAGGATGGAAATTATTCTACCATAACCATAGATGATGATTCCGATTCCATTAGGATTAAAGCATTCAGAGAAAACGTCAATCTTTTGAAGGATATCGAATTAGGAGATCTTGTTATGATCATAGGAAAAGTGAGAGAATATGCGGGCGAAAATTATATAATCCCTGATATAGTGAAAAAAGTAGCAAACCCGAATTATGAATGTTTACATAAACTTGAAATACTCAAGGAATTATTAAAGCAGAGAAAAGTTTTCGATACCATAAAGAAAGAAAAAGAAAGATTTGGGGATCCTGAGGAACTTAAAAAATACGTCGAAAAGGAGTATAGAATAAAAGCTGAAAAAGTCGATTCAATCCTCGAACTCTTCTCACTCGAAGAAGAAACAAAAGAAGTAGATTATAAACCGTTAGTACTTGAAACTCTCGAAAAGCTGGATAAAGGAGATGGAGTGGAGTTTAAAAAACTACTGAAAGAGACTAAATTACCAGACAATGTTTTTGAAGAAGTAATAAACGATCTTCTTTCGAGCGGAATCTGTTACGAACCAAAACCAGGCATGTTAAAGAAAGCTTAGTGATTGGATGAAAACCTATGAAGAGATGCTAAGAGAAGGAAGAGAAAAGATATCTTTAGATGTTAGTAAAGAGAGCAGGTTTGAAGTAGTAAAACCCAACATACTCATTCAAGGGAACCGAACTTTCATAACGAACTTTACTGAGATCGCTAATTCCATGAGAAGGGATCCAAAACATCTCGCAAAATTCTTGTTTAGGGAATTAGCAAAGCCAGGGCATGTAGAGGGAAACACTCTCATCCTACAGGGAAAGGTCTTAAGAAGTCTCATTGAGAAAAAGATCGAGGCATACTTGAAAGAATTCGTTTACTGTAGAGAATGCAAGAGACCAGACACACATCTTGAAAAGGAAGGAAGGATAATCTTCTTGAAATGTGAAGCATGCGGAGCAAAACAAGTAGTGAGACGAATCTAAGCTTATAAATTTTAAATCCAATTCCTTATAATAATTCGAGAGGTGGTTTTTTGACTGAAAAAACACAGAAGTTACAACTCCCGATGGCTCCGATAGTCAGGATAATGAGAGAAAATCTTGACAAGGATAAACTGATAAAGAAAGAAGTAAAGGAAGGAATGAACAAATGGCTTGCAGATTTATGCAAGAAAGTAACTAAGAAGATGAACGAGAACCCATATGCATCAGTCGACCTGAACACTTTCAAAGAGGCCATAAAAGTATACAACGATGTGGAAGAAATGGAAGCTGAGAAGAAAAGGATAATAGCCAACCTAGAGAAAATAAAACAGGACTGTGATTCACTGATAAGGGATTTAAACAGAAAGTTTTAGGTTAGCTGTGTTTTAATGTTCTGGTGTAAAGGTCATAGAGTTAAAGAAGATTTTGTCGTAGGGATATGCGATGAGGAACTTTTAGGGAAGAAGATAGGAAAAGAATTAAAGATTGAAGTTGGAAGGAGTTTCTACGGAGAAAAACTCATAAACGAAAAAGAAGCAGTGGAGTTGATGGAAAAATCAACGGTATGTAACCTTCTGGGAAAGAAAATAGTGAGACTGGCTCTTGAAAAAAAGTTTATTACAGAAGAAAACGTTATGTTTATTGATGACATACCACATGCTCAATTCATCAAGTAGGAAGGCACAGTTCTTCGTTCTGACTGCTGTCATGATAATAGGGATCTTCTATACTTTAAGCAAGTACATAAACCCTTATGCTTTCATAGACACGTCAGGAGCCGCAGAAGGGAGTGAGGAGTTTTTTTTCGACAACGTTAAAGAAAAGGCAATAAGAACTGTGGAAATAGCGAATTCCACTAAACTCAACGAAACACTCGAAACTTACAAAAATTTTGTCGAGAAGTTAGCGAGTGACAAAGGTTACAACCTCGTTTTCTATTACGATGTGAATCAGACACACGTTAACATAAACATGGTTTTAATGAGTCAGAGAAAAACTCTCAGATCGTCATTCTCTATTCCTAAACCTTCAAGTTAAGAAAGGGTAAGAATTCTTCCTTAACCTTCTTGGTCGAGCAATGTAATCCTCTTGCGAGTTCTAACAGTTTTTCTTTCCTATCCTTTCTCTCGATCTTAGTTCCAGCTAAGAATTTTATCTTCTTAGGGTATTGGTATCTCGTGAATTTCCTGTACATCTCTTTTTTTGACAAAGCAACTCCAGCTGTCATCAAATCTATCATATACTTTTTGAACTTCCAATTCTGTCTTCTTTTCACCCTCTGTCTGAAAAGATCGGCTTTAGAAAGAAAATCGAATGCTTTAGCTATTTCTTCCGGTCTTTCGTATTCATTAACGATGTTTTGTTCTATCCACCAGAAGATTTCATCGGGATCTTTATCAACATTCTGGATCGAGAGTTTTGCAGCTAAAGCTGTGCTCGTTTTGAATATCATCTTCAGGACATCGAAGATGTTAACTTCCTTTTCTCTTGCTCCAAGAACTTCCAAGTCTTTCAGCTTTATTTCTTTTCTCATTCTTCCTATAGTTTCCAAATCGTTTATCGCTGATCTTAAATCTCCTCCACTCCTTCTTGCTATTTGTTTCAACACTCCTTTTTCATAACTTAACCCTTCTTTTTCGCATATGTATTTCAACCTTTTAACAACATCCCAGAAATGAATTCTCTTAAACTCGATAAGTTCGCAATAATTACGAAGAGTGATTAGTCTTGGATCATAAAGGTCGTTAACGGTGAGAACGATGGGATATCTGGATTCTTTTATTATCTTTATTATCTCTCCTATACCACCTCTATCTTCTCTTCCGACTAAACCATCTATCTCATCGATCAAGAATACCTTGCCTTTTTTGAAGAGACACTTTTGTTTTGCCGATTGACCTATTACTTCTCTGATTTGTTTAGCGGTTCTGTAGTTCGAGGCGTTCATCTCTATTACTTCTAAATTTTTTTCCTTTCCTAGAGCTTCAACAAGACAGGTTTTTCCTACTCCGGCCGGACCATAGAACAAAGCAGCTTTGCTTCCTGGTTTCCATCTCTTCAACCAATTCAAGAATTGCTCTACTGCTTTCTTCTGTCCCACAACTTCAGAAACTTTTTTTGGAGCATACTTTTCTGTCCACGGCATCTAGATCACAACAAATTGGCTAATCTTTTGATATCTCTATTGGCCACATGAGTGTAGATTTGTGTTGTTTGTAAATTTTTATGCCCTAACAATTGTTGAATATACCTTATATCAGCTCCTGCTTCTAGTAAGTGAGTAGCGAAAGAATGTCTCAAAGTATGAGGAGTTACCCTTTTGACTATCCTCGCTTTCTTGGCTGCGTTTTTAACTATCTGTTGGATAGTTCTCTTACTGTACTTCTTTTTTCTCCCTGAGATCAGTACTAAGCCATAATTCTTTTTTCCATGCTTCAAAAGTATTTCTTTAAGTTTTGGATGGAGAAAAACGACTCTTTCTTTTTCTCCCTTTGCTTTTTTAACATGAATCAATTCTCTTTCAAAGTCGATGTCTTGCCATTTCAAGTTTATTACTTCACTTAATCTTAAGCCTGCGTAATAAAGGAGCATTAAAACTAGCTTGTGTTTAGGGTTCTTCGTTAACTCGATCATCCTTGTTATTTCCTTTTTGTTGAGCACGATGGGCAACTTCAATTTTCTCTTCATCAACGGCAATTTTTCGCTGAACTCTTCTTTAAGAACGTTCTCGTAGAAGAACTTTAGAGCGAAATAAACGCTTCTTACAGTCGATCTGCTCTTGTTTGAGTAAGAGAGCAAGAATTCTTTAGGTGTTTTCCCAGATTTTAAGAAGTTCTTTACTATTGAAATGTAAGATTTCCCTGTTTGGAAA
>CAZQBB010000058.1:0-4239 GCA_964591915.1 uncultured archaeon | reverse complement strand
CTTGAAGAAAAAGTTTCTTTCAATAATTCAGCGATAGATTTGTGTGCTTTCTTGATTTTTTTAACATCTACTCCAGCTTTGGCATAAGTAAATTCTTCTCCCATAAGGGATATTATAGAAGAAGTTTTAATATTTCTTTATTCGACTAATATTACATTCTTTCAAAAATCTTATCCTCATAATCTCTTTGTTCTGAGGAATCATTTCTTTAATTTTTTTATGATGTTCTCAACTTGTTCAATCGCTGTGCCAAGATAATTCTTAGGATCAATATACCAATCCAGTTCTTTCTCAGTGAAATTGTTCCTGATAATTTCGTTCTCGGATAAAACTTCTTTCAAACTCCTATTCTCTTTCAAAACTTTAAGCGAAGCTTTTCTTAACAATTCATGAGCTTCTTGCCTTCCCATCCCTTTCTTCACTAATTCCATCATTAAACGTTCAGTCATTATTAATCCTTTAGTCAATTCCAAGTTCTTCTTGATGTTAGCCTGATTGAATTCTAACCCACTCAAGATTTCCTTCATCTGTCTCAACATGTAATCGACAAGAATAAAACTTTCTGGAAGGATCACTCTCTCTACTGAAGAATTGGTCAAATCCCTTTCATGCTCCAAAGCAACATTTTCTAAAGCAGGCAAAACGTTCGATCTCATTATTCGTGCTAGTCCACAAATCCTTTCACACTTATGAGGATTCCTCTTATGAGGCATCGTCGAAGATCCAACCTGTTTGCTAGTAAAGGGTTCGAAAACTTCAGCTATCTCAGTCCTCTGTAAATTGCGAATTTCTTTTGCTACCTTCTCAAGGGTACATGCTATCAAAGCCAAAAAACTCATCAGTTCTGCATGTCTATCCCTTTGAACGACTTGAGTTGAAATCAAAGCAGGCTTTAACCCCAAATCTCTCATGACTAAAGCTTGCAATTCTAATCCTTTACTTCCAAAACTTGCTTGGGTTCCAACTGCTCCACTCATCTTCCCCACTAAGATTCTTTTCTTTAATTCTTCCAGTCTTTCTAAATGTCTTTGGATTTCAGTAGCATAGAGGGCGAATTTAAAACCGTAAGTTGTGGGCAATGCATGTTGTCCATGAGTTCTTCCAACACAGATTGTTTTCTTGTGCTTTTCAGCTAGCTCGAGCAAAACTTCTTTCAATTCTTTCAAATCACCTTCGATTATCTTTAAAGCATCCCTGAATTGCAAGGCTAAAGCAGTGTCTTCGATATCATAGGAAGTTGCTCCAAGATGAACATACTTTCCAGCATCTCCTTCACAAGCTTCACTCAAAGCTTTAACCATAGCCATTAAGTCGTGATGTATCTCTTTCTCTATTTCCTTAACTCTTTCAAGCTTGACGTGTTTTAAAGTAGCTTTTTCGCTTATTTCTTTTGCAACTTCCTCAGGAATGTTTTCGAGTTTTGCATGCGCTCTGGCTAGAGCAGCTTCAACTCTCAACCAATATCGCAACTTAGATTCTTCCTCCCAAACCTTCTTCATCTCAGGATAAAAGTATCGATACTCAATCGGATGAACTGGCATACAGTATATAATTAATTAAATAATTTAAAATCTCTTAGAAGATTCCTCTCTCCCTTCTCTTTTAACGATTCCTTCTCGAACAGACGGAATCCTGATGAGAGTCCTATAAGGTTCCTTTTCTGCCAGTATACCCTCCCTTTTCATCGAATTTACTATTTCCGGTAAACAGTAAACTTCTTCTGCTCCGTCTGTGATTTTTTGTATCTTCCCTTCTCTTTCCAACTCATTTATTGCTTCGTTAACGATTTGCTTCTCATAAAACCTTACTAGTATAATCTCCAACGCTCCTTCACACATTCCGATCAATTCGTAGTTTCTACCGAAAGCATCACGTCGTAATATATCTAGAATATCCCTCTTACAATTCTCTATTTTCTCGTGAAGCTGTGAGCTTGGCATGATTTTAAAGAGGAAGGTTAAGATTAAAAATTTTTCTGGATGTTCCTATGAATACTTTAATTCAATCGATCAAAACTTTTCTCCAGTTAATCTCTCAAAAACATAGATGTATCTTCTTCTCGTTTCTTCTACCAGCTCTTTAGGTAATCTTGGAGGCTCTGGTAATTCTTTTCCAAGCTTTCTAGCTTCATCCAAGTCTTTCTTATAGCCAACTCTTATCAACCAGTCCCTTACTACTTGCTTGTCATAGGAGCTTTGGATCCTTCCTGGCGAATAAGTTTCTTTAGGCCATAGTCTGAATTCATCCGGCCCGATAGAATCGATCAAGATTATGTTTCCATTATCCCTTCCAAACTCAAATTTTACATCAGCTAAGATGAAACCAGTCTTGTCTGCTATCTTGGACATTCTCTTGTAGAGTTCGATGCTTTTCTCTCTTATCCATTCAAATTCTTCTTGAGTTAGCCATTTTTTCTCGAGTATCTCTCCTTTGCTTATCGGTCTATCCTTCTTCTCATACTTCGTAGTTGGATCAAAGATTATCTCGGGCAACTTAGAAGCCAATACAGGCTCTACAGAAAGTTTAATTTCTCCCCTCTTAACTCTTTCATAAAAACTTCCGTACAGATAACCACGAACAACACATTCTATAGGAATAACTTCGCACTTCTTGACTATCATCTTGTTTGGCTTGATTACTTCAAGCATATGATTCGGGAAGTTCAAAGTTTTGAACCAAAATTCCGCCATTCTGCAGAGAACCTCACCCTTTGAAGGAATTTCGTCTTTGAGTATTACATCGAAGGAAGAAACTCTGTCTGAGAATTCAAACAAAAGTTTTCCGTTCCCTAAATCGTAAATATCCTTTACTTTCCCTCTTTTAACGAGCTCTTTAATCACAAAAAGAATTAGGAGTCAAATATTTAAAAATTGTATTTTACATGATTTTTTTCTAAATCAGAAAATTTCTCTTAGACAAATCGTGGCTTCTCTTTCAGGCCCGACAGATATCAAGAATATAGGAACCCCAGTCAGTTCTTCTATTCTCTTCAAATAATCTCTTAACTCTTTCGGTAATGCGTAATATTCTTCTTCAGCTATTTTTAGCCACTCTTCTCTTTTCAGGTCTTCCCAACCATCGAATTCTTCATAGACAGGTTTACATTTCCTTAGAACATCCAAGTCAGCAGGGAATTCTTCTATTCTTTCCCCTTTGTATTCATAAGCAACACATATCTTAACTTTCTCCAAGCCACCAAGTACATCTAACTTAGTTATAGCCAATCCTTCCAAAGAATTGATTCTAACAGCATATTTCAACATCACGGCGTCCAACCATCCACATCTTCTAGGTCTTCCAGTTGTTGTTCCAAATTCCCCTCCTTTTTCTCTTATTCTTTCTCCGATCTTATCTCTTAATTCTGTAGGAAAAGGTCCACCTCCAACTCTTGTAGTATAAGCTTTGGAAACTCCTATTATCGTCTTTATTCCTTTAGGTCCAACTCCAGTCCCTGTAAAAACGCCTCCTATACTTGGATTGGAAGATGTAACGAAAGGATAAGTCCCATGATCCACATCTAGAAAAGTTCCTTGTGCCCCTTCAAATATAATATTCTTTCCTTCCTTCATTGCTCTGCTTATCTCTAGAGAAGCATCTCCGATATATTTCTTCAGATTTTTTCCAAACCTTAAACAATAATCTATAATTTCTTCTTTCCAGATTTTTACGTCAGACTTGAAAACATATCTCAACATCTTATTTTTCATCTCTATCAAAGAATCGAGTTTTTCTCTTAAAATTTTCTCATTTAAGAGGTCGATCATTCTTATTCCTCGTCTTGCTATCTTATCAGTGTAAGTTGGTCCTATCCCTCTTTTTGTAGTTCCCACTTTTGATTTTCCTCTCAGTGATTCTTCTAGCCCATCGAGTATCTTATGAAAGGGAAGAGTAACATGAGCTCTTTCACTTATCAATAAATCCAATTTTTTCCCTTCTTTTTTCAAAGCCTCGATTTCTTCATGTAAAACTTCTAAATCGACAACTAATCCATTTCCTATTATCACTCTCTTCTCTTGAACAGCTCCTGAGGGAATAAGATGAAACTTGTATTTTTTGTCGTTAACAACAACAGTATGACCAGCGTTACATCCTCCTTGGTATCTTACAACAACATCAGCATCTTTTGCATAATAGTCAACGACCTTTCCCTTACCTTCATCTCCCCACTGGGCTCCTAGGATTACTACAGAGGGCATGATTTAATCTTTGAGCTTAAAAAATTAAATATTATTGAGAATA
>CAZQBB010000057.1:0-4432 GCA_964591915.1 uncultured archaeon | reverse complement strand
CTCAGCAAGTGCAAAGTTTATTTCTTCCACTAATTTCGGATCGGTAACTACTTCATAGGCATGGAATTGATTTTTGTAAGCTCTTCTGATCTGGTGAAGAAGATTGGTTTGAATTTTTTCTCCTCGTGAATTCTCATAAATTATCTCAAAACTTTTCTTTTTGAGTCGATCTATAAGATCCATCAAGGATAAATCTTTCAATTCTTTCTTGATTTTTTCCAGTAGAATCGTAATTTCTTTTTCTTTTTCTTCAAACCCCCGGGGTTTTCCAACAGGAAGGGATAACCAAAGTTTATAGTCACTCGTGCCATCTAGATCTCTGAGATCTTCTATTGAACACAATTCATACGCTTCTCCTCTCTTTATTATCCATGATTTATTCAGAGAAATCTCTATCCCCACTAAATCGAATATCTTAAAAGTTTAAATAGCTATTAGTGAAATTGTAACCACCTAAAAGAGGTATATTGTTCTTTTTAAACAAACACAACTAAAAAATATCCCAACAAACAAGCAGCAGTTATGAATGGCATTCCAGGATAGAATTTTCCTTCCCTTCCTTTTATCAACAGAAACAGAAGAGTTAAGGAGACCAATAAAGGAATTATCAGAACCCTCAAGAAAGCTGCTTCTTTGGTTAATTGTGGCATCCTCATCAAGCTCTCCATCACAACACCGGAAAAAATCAAAGGAAAGGCTACATCTCCTCCTCCGATTATCGCTCCTTTTATCTTTCTTTTCTTTCCTTTAACAGAAGACAGTGGGATAGAAATTCCTGCAAAAAGTTTACTCTTAGCTTGGAACAAAGCCATCTTTACCATATGTTTGCTCTTGTAAACAGCGAAAAAATCATAAGCTGAGATGACCAAGAGTAAAGCTATAGCCCATTTCAAATCGAAGAGAGGAACCAGCAAGATAGCTATTCCAGCGCACATCAATATCTGAGCGATATTGTGGACTATGAAACTCGGCTTGTAAACCTTTATCACTAGGATAATCAATGCAAGGATATAAGCAACCAAGGAATCGAATACAGTTCCTAAAGCCAAAGCTATAGTAAGGAATGCAGATGTATAGTACAGAGCTTTCCACCAGTTCACTTTCTTCAACCAGACTATGGCAAGAATGATTAGAGTAGAAATCCCTATTCCTCCTAGCAACCACAGAAAACTTTTGAAACCGTATATTTCTGGTCTTGGGCCTAGAACAGTTTCTCCATGTACAACTTCTTTTTCTCCTCCAGGACCCATCCTAATCTTCGCATCCTCATAGATCAAACTTAGACCGACTACTTGAGATATCAAAAAAAGAGAAACAAGGAATAAAATTATCGATATGTCGTACTTCATATTATAATAAATAGTTTTTCAAGTTAATGAACGTCATAGCATGGGTTTATCTTTCCTTTTATTTTGAGATATTTCAAGATACTTATACCAACTCCATAAATCTTTGAATCTATCCCTCTCCAATCTAATGTATAAACATTAAAAATCTTTCTATTCTTTTCATCGAACTCTTCTGTTTCTTCAACCTTTTCGATCTTGTGAGGAAGTAATAGCCTGTAACCGAAGTATAGTGCCAACGAATCTTTTGAGTTAGAACATTCAAGACATTCCTCGAGAAAATATCTCGTCGAGTTTTCATTTTTCAACCCGACATTTTTAAAGATACTCTTCCTTAACAATTCTGATACGACACTCTGCTTGAGAAGGTCGAAATTCCCGTCCACAGTTTTTAACAACTTCTCTACCAGATAAGCTATATCGACAAGTTTAGTCTCTCCGTTTCTTTCTACAACTGGGTACAGGAAGGAGAATTTATTGTACCCTCGCTCTACTCGAACTCTCATGATCTTTATTTTCTCTCTTTTCTTTGGTTTGACACAGGACTCTAAAAATTCTATATCCTCTTGAATCCTCTTACTCAATTCATGGACTTCTTTCTTTTTTAGCTCAGAAACTTCTTTTTCAAGAAGAAGTTCTTCCTCTAATTCTTTAATTTTGTCTTCTGTTGATAATTCTAAATCTTCTAATTCTTCTTCGACGAGTCTCTTCATCTTTCCTTTCTTCCTAATTCTTGGCTTTATCATAAAGCTCATTCTTCAGATAGGTCCTTTCCTTAAAAGTAAACCCTCTTCCCACTCTTATCTCTCTTAAAAACTCCAAACTCACTCAATTTTCTCAATTGTTCAGAATCGAAGACAGGTCCATCTTTACACACTCTTAAACCATCTATACAGCATTGTCCGCATATTCCCACTCCACACTTCATGTATCTTTCGAGCGAAGCTTGACATTCTATTCCATGATCTTCACACAACTCAAAAACTTTTTTCATCATAATTTCAGGGCCACAAGTATAGACGCAATCGAACCTCTCTTCTTGAAGCAAATCTTCTAAGGCATCGGTAGCAAGACCCTTTTTCCCTGATGATCCATCATCAGTCGTTATTATCACTCGAGAAGATTCCTTCAACCTTCCGACAAAGATAAGATCTTCTTTCCTTTTCCCACCTATTATAGAGACTACATCAACTCCAGATTTCTTCGCATTCTCTCCTAATAAAGCTAAAGGAATCGTTCCAGAACCACCACCTACCAAGCATATCTTTTTTCCTTTTAATTTAAACCCATTACCGTAAGGTCCTCTTATCCCAATTTTTTCCCCTTCATACATCTCAAAAAGCTTGGAAGTGAAGGATCCTACTTTTCTCACAGTAATTCCTAAAGGATTAGTAAAAGATACGGAAAAAGGTTTTTCATCTACTCCAGGAATCCACACCATCACGAATTGCCCTGGCTTGGCATCAAGCTTTTTATAGAAGAAAAAAGTTTTAGTCATATAATTCTCCTTTACTACACTCTTTATCCTCAAAACTTCTGGGCTCTCCATTCCATCACTAGCGATTATATGATATATTGGAGAAAAAAACTCAAATTTCTTCTCTCGATTCAACAAACTTATAGAATAAATATAAATTCTTTTTTTTCCTTCACTTTTAGTAGGAGATTTGATGCCGTTACCTGTAGAAGAATACCCATTATTTCAACCTTGGTATGATTCCTCTGATGTGGATGAATTGAAAAAATACATCATCAAGGAAGATAGAGAGAAGAGAGAGTATACTTTCCATAGAAGAAGATGGAAGGGAAACACTGAATTCAACAGGATGTTTAAGAGTGAAACCGTTACGATCATACCTGTAGAGGTTGATGGCGAGAAGTATTTCAAGCCTAAATCTGTTCATCTCACCTATGGTCCTTTCTTTGGGAAGAAAAGAGAGCAGACATTAAACTACCTCCAAAAACTTAAAAATGATTTGAAGAGATGTATTGGATATGATGTCATAGAGATAAAACCTTCACCAGAAAGACTTGTGAGATTGGATATAGACTGTGAGAAGGTAACTATTCATGGATGTCAAAAAATAATCTGTTCTTTATTCGAGCTAGAGGAAAACATCATCGGGATGAACTTCTATTCTCCAGAATTCTACGGTCCAGAAATCTTTAGGAGGCATTAATTTTTTGAGATCCTGTTTAGTCGTGATGAGCTATACCAACTATTTCTTCTAAACTTGAATACCCGTGCGATTCAAGGAATTCTTTCATCTCCTCGCAAACTTTCTTGAAAATATCGATGCCGTGATAATAAATCCCGCTTCCTATTCCTACAGCTGAAGCCCCAGCCATCATCATCTCGATTGCGTCCTTTCCATTAACGATACCACCTATCCCGATTATAGGAATTTTCACAACCTCATAAACATCATAAACACATTTTACCGCAATCGGGTGGATCGCTGGACCACTCATACCGCCAAACCTGTTAGCTAAAACTGGTTTTCCCGTCTCCACATCGATCATCATCCCTGGACCAACAGTGTTTATCGCACTTATTACATCAGTTCCAGCCCTTTCTACTGCTTCAGCTATTGCTTTTATGTCGTTAACGTTCGGAGTCAATTTGGTTATCACAGGAACCTTAACTTTCTTCTTCACAGCCTTGACTATTTCGAACGATAACTCAGGATCCTTTCCTATGACCTCGCCTATTTTTTCTCCAGGAGCTATGTTAGGACATGAGATGTTCAGTTCTATCGCATCAGCTTTTGCTTTTTCCATCTCCTTTGCCAGTAAAACGAACTCATCAACGTTTTCGCCAAAAATACTCACTATGACTGGAACATTACTTTCTTTTGCTATCTTTATCTCTTCTTTGAATTCCTCATATCCTGGGTTTGATAAGCCCACCGCATTGAGCAATCCATGATCGAATTCCACTATTATAGGATTCGGATGTCCTTCTCTGGGTTTTACACCTATCGACTTGGTAGTTACTGCTCCGGCTCCTGCCTCTGCCACTCTTTTTAACAACTTTCCAGAAAGCCCTAGGAGACCGGCTGCCAGTATGATGGGATTTTTTAGTT
>CAZQBB010000056.1:0-4537 GCA_964591915.1 uncultured archaeon | reverse complement strand
CCTTGGCCACATCAACTCCGGAAGTAAACCCTCCAGCCACTATGACATCAAAATCAGGTTTTATTTCTCTTATGATCGGTAGTATGGTTATTGAAGGTAAACATGTCTCGTTCATTATCAACCATGGTGACATTCCAGTTCCTCCTCCATGTCCGTCTATCGTAACACAAGTCAAAGGAACCTTCTCATCCTTTTTGATTCTCTGACATTCTTTCAAGAATTCCTTTATTCCTCTTCCGATAGCAACCTTTATCCAGAGAGGAACTCCTAATTCAGAGTATTTTACTAAAGTGTCTCTTAATCCTTTTTTAGTTATATCTCCAGGATAAACATGTCTTTCATAACTTCCATCCCAGTGATTCAAGACCATATATCCATACTTCTTGAATTTTTTCACCAACTTTTCATCTTTAAATCTTATCTCTCCTCCCAAACCCTGTTTTGCTCCTTGTCCATATTTTAATTCTACCGCATGAGCTCCTAATTCAACAGCTAATTCTGGAACTCCGAGTTTTTGATCTATTACATTTGCTTGAACGATTATAGCCCCCTTCTTTTGGTAATTGTCAAGAAAAGATTCTATCATTCTCTTCAATCCTTTCTTTCCGAAAGATGCGAAAACGTTTTCTCCTATCACTCTTGGTATTCCGGCTAGAGCTGCTCCTTCTGAGAGTACATCGCCTTTAGAACTTGCAACTTTTGTTGAGCCTAAGGCCGCTATAGTCACTGGAACGCTACACTTAAAACCTCCAACCTCTGTTTCAGTACTAACTTCAGGGAAGAAATTACTTTCTCCCCACATCTCAGGTAATATCTGAATATCCTTTATGTTAGGCAACCTTTTTTCAGCAGCAAACTGAGCTGCGCCGAATGGTTCTGGGAAAAGAGTTCTTCCCGTCTTAGCTTTCTGTCCAATTTCGCATTGTCCGCATCCTGTGCAGACAGAACACATCCCACTTACTGTAACATGCTGAGGAAGGGCTGATTTTGTTTTAGTAGCTATATCTGCATTGTAATGCCTTCTCAAACCAATTATTTCAGACATAGAATCATCTCCTTTTTTGTTCTCTTTAATTTTAAAGAAATTAGGATAAAAACATTTTTATCGAGCAAACTATATTTATGTTTATGACGATAGAGCATGAGATCTCTGAACGATACTTTCAACTTCCAAGTTCTGAATTTGCTGAAATAATGAGGTTAGCGGAGGAAGAAAAAGATATAATTTCTTTAGGTCCTGGAGAGCCCGATTTCATAACACCACATCACATAATAGAGTTCACAAAAAAGAAACTTGAAGAGGGATACACACACTACTCCCCACCAGGGGGAAGGAAAGAAACAAAAGAGGCTATAGCGAAGAAACTTAAGAGAGATAATCACATCGATGTAGATCTTGATGAAATAATAGTTACTTGTGGTTCTCAAGAAGCTTTGTTCCTAGCAACTTTAGCTTTAATAGATCCTGGAGAAAAAATGTTAGTTCCTGATCCAGGATTTCTAGCTTATATTCCTATGGTGGAATCTGTTACTGGCACTCCTGTTTCAGTTCCTTTGCTGGAAGAAAATGGATTTGAGTATGATCCAGATAAAGTTGAAGAGTTAATCGATAAAAGAACTAGAGTTCTACTAATAAATACACCCGGCAACCCAACTGGAAGAATACTCAAACGGAAAACTTTAGAAGAACTAGCTGATATAGCAGTAGATCATAACTTGGTCATATTCTCTGATGAAGCATATGAGAAGATAGTTTACGAGAATAAAAAACATATCAGTATAGGTAGCCTAAATGGGATGAAGGATTATGTAATAACATTTCAATCTTTCTCGAAAACTTATGCGATGCCAGGATGGAGGATCGGATATGCGGCTGGACCGAAGGATGTAATAGAATCGATGACGAGAATGCATATCTATGTGGGTTTGTGTTCACCTACCCTGTCTCAACTTGCAGCGGTAGAAGCATTGGAAGGAGATCAATCCTGTGTTAAAAAAATGAGAAGGGAATACGATAGAAGGAGAAAATTGATAATCAAGAGGATAGAAGAAATTCCATGCATGACTTGTTTAGAACCAGAAGGAGCATTCTACGCTTTTCCAAACATCAAGGAATTAGGATTAAAATCTACTGAAGTAGTCAGGCTTTTTCTGAAGAAAGCAAGAGTCTTGACAGTTCCTGGAACAGAGTTCGGAAGGTTTGGAGAAGGATATATAAGGTTGAGCTATGCAACTGCTTATGAAAAGATTGAAGAAGCTCTAAATAGAATAGAAACAACGATAAGAAAATTCAAAAAATGATTATTTCTAGAAGACGTTCCAGTATTCGTTAAGAATCTTCTTGAGTTTTTTAACTCTTTCTTTAATTTCTCTGCTTATTTTCTGCTCTGGCGGTAAATAGGGTTCCTTAATTCTTTTGGAATCTAAAAGAGTGAGCACAGTTGCTAAAACACTATGAGAGAGTCCAATCAAATGATAACCACCCTCTAAGATGAATGAAACTTTTCCCCCACAGATTTTCTTAGCAGTTTCTTTCAACAATTTAGTCACATTTGCATAGGTTGTTACCGAAAAATTCAAGCTTGTTAACGGATCAAGAAAGTATGCATCATAACCTGCTGAAACTGTTATCAGATCTGGTTTGAATTCTTTTACTATTGGGATGAAAATCTCTTTCACTATGTACTCAAAATCTTTCCCAGAAGTTCCTACATCCAAGGGAACATTAACATTAAAGCCTTTGCCTTTATCTTTCCCGATCTCATTAAAGTCTCCAGTGAAAGGATAGAAAGGAAATTGATGAGTAGAAAAGTAAAGGACTGAATCATCATCATAGAAAATATCTTGTGTTCCATTTCCGTGATGAGCATCCCAGTCTAGGATAGCAACTTTCTTAACTTTTTTGTTTGCTTGAAGATATCTTATTTGGATCGCAGTATTGTTAAGATAACAAAATCCTCCTCCAAAATCTTTACCTGCATGATGTCCTGGAGGTCTTATGAGAGCAAAAGAAGCATCAACTATTTTTTCACAAACTAATCTTCCTGCTTCGATAGCACCTCCAGAAGATAGTCTTGCAATCTCGTAAGTTTCTTTGGGTACGGGAGTATCAGGATCTAGAATTCCACCGATCTTACTCATGGATTTGATAGAAGTAAGATAATCCTTAGTATGAACCTTCAAGATATCTTCTTCTAGAGCTGGTTTTGGCTTAAAGAAGATTATATTTTCATCATTTACTTTATTCAGTGATTCTAGAATTTTTCTTAATCTTTCCGGAGATTCAGGATGACCTGGACCTAAATAATGATGAAGGTATTTTTCATGGAAGACTATACCAACACGCATGATTAATTACACTATCAGACACAATAAAAAACTATTTCCTAACTTAAAATTATCGGTTGAAGAATAGTTAAACAAATAAATTTTATTCTTGAAGATAAACTCTATGGAAAAGTTGAAAAACAGGAAGATAGTAGTATGTATTACGGGAAGTGTAGCTGCGATAGAAACTCCAAAACTAGTAAGAGAGTTACGTAGGAACGGAGCAGAAGTTTTTTGTGTGATGTCTGATAATGCCACGAAGATCATCCATCCTTATGTTTTAGAATGGGCTTCTGATAATGAAGTTGTAACTGAAATAACTGGAAAAGTTGAGCATGTTAAGTTGGTAGGCGTTACACCTGAAAAAGCAGATCTTCTTATAGTTGCTCCATGTACTGCAAACACTCTAGGAAAGATAGCTCATGGGATAGATGACACACCTGTCACGACTTTTGTCACAACAGCTTTTGGTTCAAAAACTCCTATAGTCTTAGTACCAGCTATGCACATAAGTATGTACAATCATCCCATAGTAAGAGAAAACATAGAAAAATTGAAAAGGTTGGGAGTGAGTATAGTTGAACCTAGGATTGAAGAGAATAAAGCAAAATTTCCCAGTATAGAAAAAATCATCAATCACATAATTCTCAAACTAAGAAGAAAAGATCTCAGAGGTAGAAAAATCCTCGTAACAGCTGGCCCTACTATCGAAGATATAGATGCAGTAAGATACATAACCAACAGAAGTTCTGGTAAGATGGGTGTTTGGTTAGCAGAAGAAGCATACTCAAGAGGAGCAGATGTAACGTTGATAAGAGGGAAAAATAGTATAAACCCTATCTTCCCTTTTAAAGACATAAGAGTAAGAAGCACAAAAGAAATGCTCAGTGCGATCAAAGAGAACATTAACGTCGATGTAGTAATCCATGCAGCAGCAGTTTCCGATTTTATGATTAAAAAGAAAGATAAGAAGATATCATCGAAGAATGAAGTTTATCTGAAGCTCGAGCCAACGCCAAAGATACTTGAAAAAATCAAAGAATGGAATGAAAAAGTTTTCCTCGTAGGTTTTAAGGCTGAGTATAAAGTTTCAAGAAATGAACTAATAAGAAGAGCTTTTGAAAGATTAAAATCATCTAAAGCTGATTTAATCATTGCGAATGAAGTAGAAAAAGAGGGAAGAGGGTTCGCTTCAGATACGAATGAAGTA
>CAZQBB010000055.1:0-4635 GCA_964591915.1 uncultured archaeon | reverse complement strand
AATCTCTCATCAATACATAGAGGATGGAAGAGTATGGCATGGATTGAAGATTGAGATGGAAATCGAAGGAAGGTATGTAGAAAGTAAGCAATCCATCCCCAGGTACATAAGAGAGATTGCGATAGCAAACCCTTATGCAGAGATAATCTTTGAGGGTCCGAACGGTAAGATGGAGTTTCCGAGAGGAGCGGATGAGCTTCCTCCATTACCAAGAGAAATAAAGCCACATCCTCATGGAATCGAGTTAGGTATGTTAAGGAGAATGTTAAAACATACCAAATCTCGGACTATCCTTTCTTTTTTGATGAAGGATTTTTCAAGAGTTGGGGTCAATTCAGCGAAGGAGATGTGCAAGTTGGCAGGAATAGACCCAAAAATCAGTCCAAGCAGACTCGGTGGAGATGAAACAGAGAAGTTGTTCAAGGCTATGCGAAAGGTAAAGCTCGTAAGGCCTCCTACAGATTGTCTTTCTCCACTCGGAGAAGATCTCATAGTCAAAGGGTTGAAAAAAGAAATAAAAGCAGAATTTTATACAGCTGTAACAAGACCACCTACTGTCTACAGAGGAAATCCTTTTCAAGTTGAAGTTGGAATAGCATACGGGGGAGAATTACCGCAGGAAGGGCAGGCAGAGATAATGAGATTCTCGAACAGAGTCCCATTAATCTATCAAGCAGGAGATTGTGCTATAACTAAAGCTGTGATGTCTATAGATTGGAAAAGGTATGGATTACAACAATCCTCAAGAGGTTTACCGAACGGTCCAGCAGTAATCTTCGTTCACCTTGCATCAGTATGGGTCCCGTTCATTTCTGAGAGTAAACAAGCTATAGCATCTTATCCTGTTATAATCAAGGAGATAAGGCTCGCACTGCAAGAAGCAGGAAGAAGGTTGCAGAGATATGTCTCTGGGAAAAGAAGAATTGAAATGCATAGAAGGAGGAGGAGTATTTTTGAGAGGTATATACCTGAAGTTGCTATTTCCCTTTCTAAACTAACAAAAACCCCACAAAAAAGGATAGAAGAAAAATTGAGAAGTATAGCAGAAAAAAAGACCGAGGTGAAGGTAGATGGAGCAGAGGTTAAAAGTGATGAAAAAGTTGAATGAATTAGGAAAAAATATCCTTCAGAGGATTGAAGAAGGAAAAAATCCTTATGTGGAAATTCCTATTCGTTCATTATCGAACGTTATCTGGGATGAGAAAAGAGGTCTCCTTACACTAGGAGAAAAAAAGTTGAAAAGATATTTCTTCAACGTAGGGATGGCAAAAAAATTCATGCAAACTCTTCTTGTTGCGAGTTTTTGTAACGATATACTTAAAGAAAATATCCATGCCAGCATAAGGGACATGTACTACAACTTAAAGCATACTATCGGAGATTCGAATGAGAATACATTCGAGGAACAGAATGAAAGCAACCCTATCATCGTGGATTTGGAAACTGTGCTAGATGTTTTAAGAGAACAACTTCATCTGATAGCCGACAGGAAGGGTGTGGTTGTTGGGGATGTGAAGATAAGAGATAGGAATGATTTAATAGACTGGTCAAAGCTTGGATCTGGAGGATGGTCTATACCATCTACAGTTGAAGATATAAAGTTCGAAAAAGTGAATGCAGATTTCATCTTGGTTATAGAGAAGAACGCTGGTTTTGAAAGGTTACATGAAGATAAATTCTGGAAAAAGCATAAATGTATTCTTATCGGAACCGGAGGCCAAGCAGCAAGAGGAACGAGAAGATTGATCAAGAGATTAAACGAGGAGTTTAAATTACCGGTTTATGTCCTAACTGACTCTGATTCATACGGATGGTATATTTACTCTGTTATAAAATCTGGAAGTATGGCATTGGCTCATGCCTCTGAAGAGCTTGGAACTCCCTCTGCTCGTTTCATTGGCTTAACTATCTCTGATATATCTGAGTATAGGTTGGAGAAATCTGTCATAAAAGCTACTGATCAAGATATAAGACGAGCTAAGGAATTGTTGCAGTATCCTTGGTTTGACCATAAAGAATGGAAGAGAGAAATAAAATTGATGATTGAAAAGAAGATAAAAGCAGAGATAGAGGCTTTATCTTCTAGAGGTTTGAAGTTCCTCTCTGAAACCTATTTACCAGAAAAACTGGAAAAAAGAGAATTTTTGCCTTAGAGTATCTGACAATCGAGAACGAAATGATAGATTTTTGGAGCATAAGACTTAACTTTGATTGTTCTAAGCAGATTCACTTCGAATCCCTCTCTCTTTGCTACTTCTTCAACGTCTTCTAGCAAAGATTTAGAGTTTTTCTCCTTTTCTATACCATGATAATGTAGAATTCCATTTCTTTTTATCAACTTCATTGCAGAAGGTAAGTATTCTTTACATGAAGGGAGTAAACCCATTATGACTCTATCGGCAATTCTTCCTAGTTTTAGTGCAATCTCTCTACAATCAGCATGTATAGGTTTGACTATATTCTTTACTCCATTCAGTTTTATGTTTTCACATAGGTAATGAAATGCTTCAGGATTCTTCTCTATGGAGTATATTCTTTTAGGAGAAGCGAATTTTGCTATTCCTAGGGAAAAGTATCCTATGCCAGCGAACATATCTACGATAACCTCATTTTTTCTAACTAAATCGATGATTCTTTTTCTTTCATTCAAGTTTCCCTTCGAGAACATTATCTTAGCGACATCCAGCTTGTAGAAGATTCCATGCTCCTTATGGATAGTTTCTGTATCTTTTTCTCCTACTATGATCTTAATTTGTGGTTTTCTGTACTCTCCTTTTATCGAACCGTATCTTCTGCAAACGACTCTTGTGTTAGGAATAATCTTTAAGAAAATTCTTCCTATTCTTTTCTGGTACTTCAAAAGATTCCTTTTGAGATCAAGGATGATTATATCTCCTATTTTTTGATAAGTTGATGGTAATGAGGATAGCTCTTCTTTGGTTAATCCTCTTAGGTTTTCTTGGAGTATTTTTTTGATTCTTGACATCCAAAAAAAGTTAGAATTTAAAAATAACTAAAGTTTATTATTCATCATTCCTAATATCGTTCAAAACTCCATCAACGATTCTACTATCTTCTCAACGTGCTCCCTTTCCTTACTCGTTTTGGGTTTGAAAACATCGCTTACTCTCTCTTTTATTGCTTCCCTCTTCGCTACTTCTCCTATCTCTTTGAAACCTCTTGCCAAGTCTTCGATCCTAGCCAGCCTTTCTTCGATTTTTTTTATCTGTTTTGAAACCTCTGTTAAGGCGGACCACACTTGTGCGACTTTGACATCATCTGCCTGCATGTAAGCTGCCCTGTGTTTTTTAGCTCTCTCTATCAACTCAGCTAGTTCAACTTGTGCATCTTCAGAAAGGAGTTCTTTCCAGTCCTTTTCTTCACCAAACAGCATTATATCACCTTACACAATTCTTCTCATTAAAAGATAAATACTTAATGGTAGTAACAGTTTTCTTTATGAGAGAAAGAGTTTTAAGTCTATGTATCAAAATGTTTTATCCAAAGGTGAAAGTTTGAAAGATGGAGATTTCATTCGAATAGATTATGTTGGAAAGATTAGCGAAAGTGGTCAAATATTCGACCTAACAAAGGAAGATGTAGCTAGGAAGAATGGTATTTTTAATCCAGATTTCAAGTATGGTCCTGTTCCTGTTATCATAGGAGCTAATATGTTAGTGAAGGGTTTGGAGAAAGAATTAAAAAGAATGAAAGTTGGAGAAAAGAAAAGAATAAAAGTAAAACCGGAAGATGGATTCGGAAAAAGAAATGAAAAACTGATAAAACTTATACCGTTATCCTACTTTAAGAAACAGAAGATAACACCATATCCTGGTCTTTTGATTAACATTAACGGAATAATTGGTCGCGTTCTCTCCATTTCAGGAGGGAGAGTAAGGGTCGATTTTAATCATCCTCTTGCTGGGAAAACACTAGAGTATGAGGTTGAGATAAAAGAGAGAATAACCGATAAAAAAGAAAAGATATATGCCATCTTAAGACTTTTTTTCAAGGAAACAGAAGATTTTTCTGTCAGGATAAGTAAGGAAGTTATAGAAATAAAGATGAAAAGAGATGTACCAAGAGGGAGTAAGGAAAAAATAGCGGATATGTTGAAAAAATGGATAAAAGATGTGAAGAAGATAAGGTTTGTTGAAGAGTATTGATGATGTTTTTAATTTTTTTCAAAAAATGCCAATAAGGATTTAAGTTTAACTGTTCTTAGATTTTTATAGTTGTAATGACCGATAAATAATAAACCGGAGGGAATGTTCATGGCTGTACCTTTGGACAAAAAAAGACGGGAAAGAAAGATGCAGGAAATCGATGAAGAGTTGAGAAAAATTCTTGAATCGAAAAAAGCAAACATAAGAGTTGTCGGAACTGGTGGTGCAGGTAACAATACAATCACAAGATTGATGGAAGTCGGGATAGTTGGCGCTCAAACGATTGCTATAAACACCGATGCTCAAGATCTTTTGTATTCTGACGCCGACATCAAAGTTCTTATAGGAAAAGAAATAACTGGTGGTTTAGGAGCTGGTGGCGATCCTAAGATTGGGACTGAAGCCGCAAAAGAAAGTAAGGATGACATCAAAAGAGTTCTGGAAGGAAGTGATTTAGTTTTCATCACCT
>CAZQBB010000054.1:0-4687 GCA_964591915.1 uncultured archaeon | reverse complement strand
CCATGCTTCTGGATTGTTCACTATTTCAGTGTCTTTAAAAATTTCAACATCTGAAAAAATCCCAGAATTCAGTATGTGCTCATAGTAATCAAGTGTGATTGCATCCATACTTCTTGAAGAATACTTAGAAACAAAGACTAACTTTTTTCCTTCAGAAAGAGGTATTAAGAGGAAGAATAATAATAAAAAAACTAAAACATTTTTCAATGACATATATAAAAAATGAGTTTACTAGATAAAAAATCTTGATTTAGTTGAGTGTAATCTTTTTTAATTCCTTTTCAATATTTTCTTTATGTCTCAATCTGAGAAGAAAAAAATAGAAAAACAAAAAAAAGAGATAATCAAGTTGAAAGAAGAGTTAAGAAATCTAAAAAGGGAAACTAAGAAACAATTAGTAACGATGATTACTTCTGCTTTTGGTTTTGCTTCTGCTCTCTTTTGGAGGGATGCTGTTCAGTCACTCCTTCAGCAAATTTTTGGGGTTAAGCCTGGAGAAGGTTTTTGGCTTACTCAATTCTTCATAGCTCTCGGAGTAACATTTGTTACAGCGATCATTATATTCTCTCTTTCAAGAACTATAAAAGGTTAATAGATGGAGAAAGAAATTTTAGAAAAATATAAAAAAGCTGGGAGGATTTGTCAAGAAGCGAAAAAGTTAGCGAGAAAAAACTTGAAACCAGGGATAAAGGTTCTAGATTTGGCTGAAAAGATAGAGAAATTTATTCAAGAAAAAGAAGGAGGACTGGCTTTTCCTGTAAACATTTCGATAAATGACATAGCCGCTCACTATACTCCAGATATGGATGATACAACTATCCTTAAAGAAGGAGATTTGGTAAAAATTGATCTTGGAGCACATATTGATGGTTACATAGGAGATACAGCTTTTTCCGTTTGTTTAGGGGAAAAATCAAACATCCTGATAAGAGCTGCTGAAGATGCATTAAGTCAAGTAATCAAAATTATAAGACCGGGAGTAACCGTAGAAGAATTATCCACTCTAATAGAAGAAGTAGTATTAAGTTATGGTGTTAATCCGATAAGAAACTTAGCGGGGCATTCTTTAGGAAGATACATAGAGCATGGAGATTTATCGATCCCGAACGGGAAAGTTCCGATAAAAGAAGAAATAAAAGAAGGAGAAGCATTAGGGATGGAAATTTTTACGACGAGCGGAGAAGGATTAGTAAAAGAATCTTCTCCAACCTTGATCTATAAGTTTCTACAACTAAAACCTGTTAGGTTAAGAGAATCGAGAAAAATCTTAGAGCTGATATCGAAGAAATTTAGTACTCTCCCTTTTGCAAAAAGATGGCTGAAAGAAGTAGGAACTCCTATTAGACTGCAACTGGCATTGAAGGAGTTAGTTGAAAAGGGACTCTTGAAGGAATATCCTCCTCTTCGAGAAAAGTCTCACGCTATGGTTGCTCAAGCCGAGGAAACTGTAATAGTCCTAGAAAAGCCTGTGATAACGACAAAAATAAACTAGCCCAATTCCCGTTCCTTGATGTCAAAAGAAAAAACAGAAAACCCTTGATTCCCTTGATCCCAGATAGACCATATGATTCTTCCATCTTTATCTATGTATAAATATTCAGTCCACACATGTTCTGAATTACCGACCACTCTACATGGTATTCCAGCTTCTCTTAACATCCCACAAGTTAAGAAACTTATTCCATTACAATTCGACTTTCTTCTTCTCCAAGCCTCTTCTGCAGTATGCCATCTTCTATCATATTCATACTGGATATTATTTTTCACCCATTGATGAATGTTATCAACTGTATTCCTGTAGCTTTTTTTATCGATTAATTCATAAACCTTTTCTTTGGCTTCTCCATTCAAATGATATCTGTAACTCTCACTTTCTAAATAATTCTTTATATTAGGATCGTATTTCATTAAAGATCTCACTCTTTCTTGAAAAGTTGACAAAGGAATTTCTCCAAGTGTGTCATTAAGGTTGGATTCTAAATCTTCTCTCTTCATTTCACATGTTATTCTCTTGATTTCTTCTTTTTTTATTCTTTCATTCAAAATCGTTATCCGATCCAAATAATTATTCAGAGTTTTTTCATATTCATTCACTATACTAGAATGATCGATTTCTTTCTGTGGAAATGCTTTTACAGAGTATTCATGAGTTATAAGGACCACAATTAAGAGAACTATTATCATTCCAAACAATGGCAAAAACAACAATTTTCTCATGCTTTCTTATAGGGAAGTAAATTTTATAAATACTACTATCAAGTAGTGATTACTCTCATTAGAAATTTAATAAAAAATTTACAAAAGTTACATGATGCGAATTGTAGGTATAGACCTTGCAGGTGTTGAAAAAAGGCCTACGGGATTTTGCTTTCTAGAAGGGATGAAGGTTAAAACTTCTTTACTTTTTACAGACGAAGAGATCATTGAAGAGGTAAAAAAGGCCAAACCTAGTATTGTCGCCATAGACGCACCATTAAGTTTACCAAAAGGTAGGAAATCGATAGAAGAAAGAACCGATATCCATTTAAGAGAATGTGACAGAGAGCTTCTCAGAAGAGGAATAAAATTCTTTCCTATTACTCTGGGACCGATGAGGAAATTGACTGAAAGGGGAATAAAACTCAAGAAAAAATTGGAGAAAGAAGGATTCAGGGTGATTGAGGTTTATCCAGGAGGTGCTCAAGATGTTTTAGGAATTCCAAGAAAACAAAAGGGAGTAGAAAAATTAGCTAAAGGCTTAGAGAGATTAGGTATAAAAAGAATCAAAAAAAGAATTACTGACCACGAGTTAGACGCAATAACCTGTGCTTTTGTAGGAAAGTTATTCTTAGAAGGTAAGTCTGAAACCTTAGGTGATTCTAAAGGTGGAATAGTAATGCCAAAGATATAGAGTTAAAAAATTTTTATAGTTTGTTTAAAAATTTATGAAATATTTAGGGATGTTGTATGTTCAAGACAAGCATCAACGGTTTTGGAATAATAGAAGAAACTGACAAAAGTCTTGAACTCCAGAAGACCAAGAAAAAACTTGAATCCATCTTTCTGGTGGAGTGATGAAAAATTATCTTGAGGAAATAGAAAGAAATAATCTTTTTGTCAGTAAAAACCTCGAAAAACTCAAGAATAGAAAGATCTTACTTAGAATCGATACGAACAGTTCAATAAAAGATGGAAAGCTTGATTTGGATTCATTTAAGCTTTCAATTTTTTCTTCTGTATTAAAAGAATATGTTAGATGCGGTGCCTTACCCATCTTGATCACTCACCAAGGAAGGAAAGGAAAAGACGATTTTGTTGCTAATTTAAAACCATTAGCAGAAAGAATGGAAGAACTCACTGGTATAAAAGTGAATTATATCGATGAAATCGCTGGAAAAAAAGTAGAAAGCTCTCTGAAAGACCTAAAATCAGGAGAAGCATTAATGTTGAGAAACGTAAGGGATTATCCGGATGAAACTGAATGTAAGACACTAGATGAAATGCTCAACTCAACTCTCACTATTTTTTTTAAGAAGAAAGTTGATTTCTTCGTGAATGATGCTTTATCGGTTTGTCATCGAAATCATTTAAGCGTTATTGCATTTCCAAGGATTCTCCCATATTTTTTTGGTTTGCAACTTGAAAAGGAGTTGAGAATTCTTTATGAATTAATCGAAAGTATGAAGAACGGAAAAGGAATCATTTTTTTCGTTGGAGGAAAAAAATTGAATAAGTTGAATTATTTTGAGAACATACTGAATCATCCAAAGACAAAGTTTTACACTGGAGGGTTAATAGGTCAATGCATAGCCTATGCTGCTGGTGTTAAGTTCAATCAAGAAAACAAGAAACTTCTAGGAAAAACAAACGTAGAAAAGGCAAAAATTTTGCTTAGAAAATTTAAGGGAAGAATCTTATATCCTGTAGATTTTATACTCGATAGTGGAGAGGTTGTGAGTAAAGATGAATTATACAAGTCTCACGGTATAATAATGGATATAGGTCCAGAAACTTTAGATTTCTATTCAAAGAAGGAAGAATATTTCTTTGTCTTTTCTGGTACGATGGGTGTTTTTGAGAAGGGTTTTGATAGTACATTAAAACTTTTCAAAAGATTAGCGAGTAAAAAATCGATAATTCTTGGTGGGCATTCATCCACTGCCATTTTCCAAGACAAACCAACTTATAAAAAACTCATCAAAAAAGGAGGAAAGATATTAACTTCAGGAGGAGCAGCGTTAGTGTTATTGGCTGGAGAGAAAATGCCAGGTCTAGAAATTACTTGATTTCATATTTTTGGAATTTCTTCTGGCTTAAACCATAATTTTATCTCTCTTTCTACATTTTCTGGATCAGCAACGTGTACGAGATTTCTCACTGCTCTTTTCTCTTCATTAGCCTTTTTAATGGAATCCTCACCCAAATCTCCTCTGATGGTACCAGGCTTAGCTACTGAAGGATCTGTATAACCCACGATTTCTCTCACTTTTTCTCTCACTCTTTCTCCTTCTAAAATTATCGGGATAACAGGCCCTTCTGTTAAATAATCACGCAACCAAGAAAGTATTTGTTTTCCCATTCTCTCATAATCCCTCACTTTTGTTCCTCCTTTTTCTGCTTTTTTCCCTAAACCTATGGCCATCGATTCTGGATAATGTTTTCTTATTAGTTCCTTACTAGCAAGCATCATTTTCATTGCTCTTATCTT
>CAZQBB010000053.1:0-4687 GCA_964591915.1 uncultured archaeon | reverse complement strand
TGAAAAAAATATTATCTGGAAGGTTCAGCCTTCAAGATTTTTACGATCAGATAACTGGGGTACAGAAAATGGGTTCTCTAAGTTCTATAACAAATCTAATTCCTGGTTTGAGTTATTCACTTCCAGAGGAATTACTCCAAGTACAAGAAGAGAAGTTAAAGAAATGGAAAGTTGCTATCCAATCGATGACAAAAGAGGAGAGAGAGAACCCAGAGATAATACACTCTTCTAGGATAAAGAGGATTGCTAAGGGTGCGGGAGTAACTCAGAAAGATGTGAGAGAGTTGTTAAAACATTATGAACGAGTAAAGAAAATCATGAAGAAGTTAGGAAGAATGAAGGAATTGAAGAAGGGTAAACTACTACAGTTAGTAAAAAGATTAGGGTTCAAATTTAGAATCTAATCGCAATACCTACATGAGCCGATTATTCTACAATTTGGGAATGGAGCTGAATTCCAACATCCTCTTATCGTGACAGTTCGGTTCGTGTGAGGATCAAACACACTACAACTCCATCTTGGACATGTTCTCCACCAACTCCATCCTAAAGGAATGGTTCCAGATCCAGTTCTACCGATGAAAAACCCTATTAAAATAGCGATTATTATCAAAGTTATGAAAAGATAGACGAGCGAATACTTCATAAGAAGAAATTATCTCTTCATTTATTTAACTTTTTCAGGAACAACAAAGAGGAAGCCCAATACTCCACCGAACAGTCCACCAAAATGAGCTAATTCTCCTATACTGTTCGGAAGGTTGGATATCATGAGGATCAAGTTCAAGAGCAAGTAGAAAAGTATAGCAATGAAAAGGGGGACTTTGATGTTCTTCAAAGTGAAGAAAACTACAGGCAATGCTACTATGTTCAACACAGGGACTAGTATAGCAGGTACTTCCTCCCATCCGGCAACAGCTGCAGCTAAGAACATCAGACCGAATATAGCTCCAGAAGCCCCTATGAGTATCACACTCGTCTTAATCAAGTACTCCATTAAGAATGCAAAAGGAACTACGCATAGCCCTGATAGTAAATAGAGGAGAAAAAACTTAACACTTCCTACCTTTCGTTCTCCAGCTATACCTACTATGGCAAGCATAAGCATATTTCCACTGAAATGGATTATATCCGCATGGATAAACATGTGAGTTATTAAGGTGTAAGGCTTGAGATAGAGGAATTGAGGAGTAAGACCAAAAGCTTCTATCACTCCCTCATAAGTTGCGTTTATAGAAGGATTGTAAGAAAAGAGGAAAACTGCTAGGTTTATCGTTATCAAAACAAAAGTTATGACCGGCCATTCTTGTTCCATATAAATTACTTAAGTCGTTATATTAATTAAAACACGAGGGTTGAAAGATGAAGATGTTAGATATAGCTTCTGAAGCTATGAAAGAAGGTTTCATCTGCGATAGATGTTTAGGTAGGATGTTCGCTCAGCTACTTTCTGGTATGAAAAATGAGGAGAGAGGGAGGATAGTTAGGTATTTTATGGCTATGCTCATCGATTCTGGTGAGAAAATTGATGTTGATAGTTCTAACTTCTATGGAATAAAATTTCGCAATAAAAAGTTAAAGACAAAAAAACCTGGAAAGTGTTTAGGATGTTTAAACTTATTCGAAGAGATTGAAAGAGATGCAAAACTCATAGTTAAAAGATTGAAAAAGTATGAGTACGAAACTTTTCTCATCGGTTGTAGATTAACCCCTGAATTGATAGAACGAGAACAGGAGTTGTGGGAGAGAGTTGGAATAGAATGGTGCGAATCCATAAAGACAGAAATAAATCGCGAACTCGGTTTAGAGGTATCAAGAATTACTGGAAAAAAGATGGACAGGAAAAGACCTGACATAACGATTCTTTTTGATCTTAATACAAAAAGTATAGAATTGGATGTTCGCTCTCTGTACATCTTTGGAAGATACCAAAAATTAGTGAGAGGAATTCCTCAAACCAAGTGGAAAAGGAGAAAATTCAAAACATCAGTCCAAGAGATAATAGAGAAACCATTCTTGAGAGCCAGTAAAGCAGAAAAAACAAGGATGCATGCTTCTGGAAGAGAAGACATAAACGTCAGATGCTTGGGTTGGAGACCGTTTGTTTTAGAGCTAATTCGCCCGAGAAAAAGAAAACTGAACCTGAATGAGTTGAAGAAAAAAGTAAACGAATCGAAAAAGGTCAGAATAAAGGATCTGAAGTTTGTCGAAAGAAATATTATAAGAAAGATAAAGTTTGCAAATTATGACAAGACTTATAAAGCCTTGGTTGAGTTTGAGACTCCTATAAAAAGTTTAGAAAGGCTTAATGAACTAAAAGGAAGTATCATATATCAAAAGACTCCTACTCGTGTTATGAGAAGAAGGTCAGACATACTCAGGAAGAGAAAAGTAAAAGACATTAAGTATAAACGGCTGAGTAAGTATAAGGCTGAGTTTATCATCACTGCTCAATCTGGTTTGTACGTGAAAGAATTGATAACTGGAGATGAAGGAAGAACAAAACCAAGTATTTCAAGTTTACTGAACAATAAAGTTAAAGATATAGAGTTAGATGTGATAAAGGTACATAGTGATTAAATGGTTCAGAAATCCAAAGGACCAAGAAGAAGAACGAGAAAACTTTTAAGGAGAAGGATTAGAGAGAAGACTCCAATAACTAAATACTTACAGGAATTTAAAGAAGGAGAGAAAGTTATAATCGACCCAAATCCATCAAACCACAAAGGCAGGCCTTTCAAAAGATTCTTCGGAAAGATCGGAACGATAGCAGGAAAAAGAGGAAAAGCTTATCTGATAAAAATAAAGGATGGAAAGAAAGAAAAAGTTATAATAGCAAAACCACAACATTTAAAGGCGGTTTGAATGGAGGAGGTAATGAGAGAAAAACTCATAACGAATGCGGAAGCGAAAGAAATACTTAAAGAGAGGAAGAAAGAAATAGAGCTAGGTTACGAGCAGAAGAATGCCTTAGAATACTTAAGAAAATACGATAAATTGACTATAAAAAAAGCAGAAGAATTAGTTAAAGAATTATCAGAAGTAAAGAAATTAAGAGAAAGACAGGTAATACAGATAGTAAATATTTTACCAAAGGATAGGGATGACTTAAGACTTATTCTCGAGAAGGATTATAACCTTCTAACAGATGAAGAGAAGAATTTTATTCTCGAAAAAGTAAAGAAGTTTATATAGTGGTGGTGTTCTTCTATGAAAGACGAATATATCATAGTACTGGATTTCCTCTCAAGAGGACATGCCGATTCGAGGAGAGCAGAACCGATAGCACAAGGTATAGGGAAGGATTATTTTACTCTTCTTGAAGTTGTTTTAAAACCAGAAGTGGAAGTGAAACCTAGAGAAATGCTTTACGTCGGAGAAGGGAAAAGAGAAAGAGTGAAGTACATAAAAGGGAGAATAAAGTATGATAATCTAACTAATTTTGCGAAGAAAGAATTAGAGGAAATAATAGATGAGATAATAGAGAAAAATGAAAAAAGATTCGTAGAATTCTTCAATAGAGCCCCTCCCATAACTACTAGGATGCATAGTTTAGAGCTACTCCCTGGAATAGGAAAAAAACATCTCTGGAACATCATCGGAGAGAGGAAGAAAAAACCATTTGAGAGTTTTGAAGATTTGAAGAAGAGAGTTGAAATGCTTCCTGATCCTAAGAGAATGATAAGGAAGAGAATAATAGAAGAATTGAAAGAAACGGATAGACATAGACTTTTTGTTGCTCCAAGATCACAAACTCCTCGTCATTTCTAGAATTTCCACTTCTTTTACTCCTTCTATGTTCTTGATTCTTTGAGTGATCCTGTCCAATTCTCCTTCTTTCTCTTCTACAAGTTTAACTATTCTTATCGCGTTCAAACCGAAAGCTATAGGTATCGTTTCCATTCGCTGAGGTTTTATTTCCTCACTTAGAGTGTTTTTAATTTTTTCTAGATCAGTTTCGATGCTTTCTGGCATTATCCTGAAAGTTACTATCACACTTCCCATGGGATCACGGCCCAACAAACCCACATTCAGGGCATTCATATTCATTCGATAATCTCTTACAACGTGAACATCTGTAAATGTAAGTTTTCAAGCAATTGGGACACTTGAATTTAACGAATTTATCGTCTCCCAATAAACTCACTCCACAGCTTGTACATTTCAGCCCTTCAGTCATCTTAACACTGAAATTTTTATTATTCATCTTAAGGATTATATCTTTTAATAGTTATTGCCCCTGTAGTCTAACTGGATAGGATGCTTCCCTGCGGAGGAGGCGATCTGGGTTCGAATCCCAGCAGGGGCAATTTCTTAATAAAATAAATGTCAACATTTAAGATATAATCAAGATATCGATGTTAGAGATAGTCAAAAATTATCCCAAAATGTGTGAAGAAGCGATAAAAATAGTAGAGAGTGTTAGTCTTCCTCAGTATGAATTTAATAAAATAATAGTTTGCGGTATGGGTGGCTCAGCAATAGGGGGAGATTTACTGAAGGATTTGTTAAGAGAGAGAACAAGCATTCCGATCGAGGTTTCGAGAAGTTATCATTTACCTGAATATGCTGACGAACATACTCTAGTTTTCTGTATAAGTTATTCAGGAAATACTGAAGAAACTCTCAGTCAATTCATCGAAGCAATAGAAAGAAAATGTAAAATAATCACGATTACAAGTAACGG
>CAZQBB010000052.1:0-4804 GCA_964591915.1 uncultured archaeon | reverse complement strand
GTGAGAATTGTTGAGGAACTAAAACATATCTTTCAAAGATTGTATTCGACTGAAGTGAAAGTGTTGAACGACTCGGAAAAAAGGGGAAATTACATACTCTTAAGAGTACCGTTAGGTTATATACCGAAAAAAAGTTATGAGGCTATGGTCGATACAGCAAGAAATGGAATAGAACAACTATCTCCTGAACTTCGCGGGTATGTAAAGATTGATGATGTGGACGCTATTTGTGAGACTGGACTGATAATAGTGAAGATAAGTGAATAACATCAGATTTAAACTCGGCCAACGAAAAAATATTAGGATGGTTCGATGCTCGACATTAAACTCATAAGAGAACATCCAGAGATAGTTAAGAAGGATTTGAAGAAGAGAGGTGAAAGAGAGAAAATAAAATGGGTCGATGATCTTCTTGAGTATGATAAAAAATGGAGAGAACTCACTAAAAAAGTGGATGATTTAAGACATAAGAGGAATGTCCTAACCCAAGAGATAGCAAGGTTAAAGAAAGAGAAGAAAGATTTTAGAGTGAAACTTAAAGAAGTAAAAGGAATTCCTAAGAAGATAGAAGAGTTGGAAGAAAAAGCTAAGCAATACAAAAAAAAAGTTGACAACATTTTGATGAAGTTACCTAACATTTTGCACGAATCTGTTCCTGTTGGGAAGGATGATACTGAAAATGTAGTAATAAGAGTCTGGGGTAGGCCCCCTAGATTCGATTTTAAGCCTAAGAATCACCTTGAAATTGCTTTGAATCTTGGGTTAATAGATCAAGAAAGAGCCGCAAAAGTAGCTGGGCGTGGCTTCTTCTATTTGAGAGAAGAATTAGTCCTTCTTGATTATGCGATAATGCAGTTTGCAGTCGATTTCTTGAGGAAGAAAGGTTATGTTTTGATAGAACCTCCCTTTATGTTGAGAGAAAAACCTTATCTGGGGGTTACTGATCTTGAATTCTTTCGCGATCAATTGTATAAAGTCGAGAATGAAGATCTTTTTTTGATAGCTACTGCAGAGCATCCTCTAGCTGCGATGTTCATGGATGAAATTCTGGATAAAGATGAGTTGCCTATAAAATTGATCGGAATAAGTCCATGCTTCAGGAAGGAAGTTGGAGCTCATGGAAAGTATACGAAAGGACTATTCAGGATGCATCAATTCAATAAAGTAGAGCAATTCATCTTTTGTTTGCCTGAACAATCTTGGAAATTTCATGAAGAGTTACAAAGGAATTCCGAAGACCTATACAAGAAACTTGGTTTGCATTTTAGGGTTGTTAATGTTTGTACTGGTGACATAGGAAGTATAGCAGCGAAAAAATACGATATCGAAGTATGGATGGCTGATGGAAAATACAGAGAAGTGGGATCTAACTCTAATTGCACGGATTATCAAGCAAGAAGGTTGAACATAAGGTGGAGAGAAAAAGAAGGTCAGCCACCAAAAGGCTTTGTTCATACTTTGAACAATACAGCGTTAGCTACTTCTAGAACGATGATAGCCATTCTTGAACAATTTCAACAAAAAGATGGAAGTGTTAAAATACCGAGAGTTCTCTGGCCTTACATGAGAGGGATTAAGAAGTTAGAGAAGAGAGAATTTCCTTAATTTTTAGGAAAAAGTTTAAATCTTTAATTCTTGTTTTCTTCTTTATGACTAACTACAAAAGCAAATTTAAAAGAGATATGAAGATGCTTCAACACATAAAAAAAGAATTGGAAAGAATTAATGAAGAATATACAGAAGTCAGGATGTTCTTGAAACAGTTTGCTGTCATACCGGATCATTCGAAACATTATTTAACCGAATGAACTTCTCTATTCTGTACTTACTGTTTTGATTGAAAGAATATGGATATAGGATCCGTTCTAGGTTAGTTTTTTCTATCATGTATCTTCTTAATATTTTGTGTGGAGGATGTGGGATTTTATCTACTATTTTCCCTATCGTTCTTCTGAAAGCCTGTTCTATCGAGTAAGTTAACAACATGACTTAACCTCAAAAAGTTACTAGAAGCAAAGGATTTAAGTATTATTGAATAACTTCTTCCTACCGTAAATTTGTCGGTAATAGTCCAATTCTTCTTGGGTTGATGCTATAAGAAGATACCAGCATTGATCAGGATTATGGTGGCAATGTATGTTACAGTCAGGGTTTATTATTCTATCTTTCAACGCACAGTAGAGAATTCTTTTTTCATTTCCCACATTAAAAATTTCTTTTTCTGGAATAAAAACTATAACGTCAAACAAATCTAAAAGCAAACCAGATTATAGCATCTCCAAAGAACAAGGTGAATAACAAAGCAAGAGGAAATGCGGGAGCAAACCTAACTCCTTCTTTAATCCATATATACTTTCTTCCAGACCTTTTGATCTTCTTCAATTCTTTCTCAGTTATCCCTTCCCATACTTTATAATCGACTGGAACATCCCCAACCTTTAACTCCGAGATGGGAATTCTTTTCTTGAATCCTATTTCTTCCACAGCCTTAACGAATTTCCAGAGTAGTGATAACCCTAAACTCATGGATAGGATAAAAAAAGAGAAATTGATTACGAATTCCAAAGATATGAATTCAAACTGTTTCATCATGAAGATTCCTAAAGTTAGAGTGAATACAAAAAGAACAAAGTTTAAGAAAACCAGAATTTTGCTATCAGCTTTTAACCCTTTTAGAAATCCATGCCATATCTTCTTGTTGATGAATGAGACGATTAAAGCATAAACTATCATATAAACCGCCCCAATGAAGAAAAGGTTGAAGAAAAAGCTTAAGGGAAAAGGAAAATAGAGTCTTGTGTCGATTTCTTTGGGAGCCTGAGGAAGCAAGAAACCTATTGCAGACAAAATTTTAGCATCTCCTCCTCCCCACTGGCCGAGGAAATACATTAAGAAACCGAAGCCTAAGAATCCTAAACCAAAAACTAAGGAATTAATTAAGGGCCAAGGATTCCAAACGAGAATCGTTTGAATCAAATGAGCGAGAATTCCGACTCCCATCATCACATAAGGGATTTCATCCGGAATTTCAGTTGTTTTCAAATCAAAGTATGCAGCAAGGATAGAACCTATGGATGCGATAGAAAGGAGAATTAACCCAAACATGTATAATCTTTTATCTTCATGGATATTAAGTTTTATCTAATTCCAAAAGCTAAAACCTAAAATAATTAATCGTTTTTATTTCTATAATGGTAAGTTACTTAAGAGAACTCAGGAGCTTGATAGAAGATATAGGAAAGTTTTACCTAACTATTCTTAATGATCCGTTTTCTGATTTTTACGCTTGTAGGATAGATCAAATAAATACATACAAAAAACTGAAAAGGAGTGGGATGCTTGATGGTCTGGGTAACTATGTCCTAGACATCGGTTGTGGAGTAGGAGAATTCGCATATTCCCTCGCTAAAGAGGGGAAAAATGTAGTTGCGATTGATGTCTCGAAAAAAGCCATCTCAGAAGCTAAATTACGCTATGAACCTAGAATAAAAATTCTTCGGGCTGTCAAATCATGTGGATTCTTGAAATTTAAACATATAGACATATTCAATTTCGATTCTGAAGAAAGGTTTGATTCTATAATAGCTTTAAGACTAATCAACAACATAGAATTCAGGAAGAGAGAAGAACTCTTAATGAAACTCGAGAATATCTTGAGTGAAGGAGGTATACTTCTGATTTCCTCCCCTATCTCTTCTTCAAAACATTTTGAAGAGAGTGAATTCCTGGAAAGTTTAGGCTTAGAGTTAGAGAAGACACTTGAAGAGTCGTTGAACATAATGTATCCAGGCAGAGTAATCTATCCTTACAAGTGGACGGTGAACAAGTACAGAAAGTAAGTTGAGGACTAGGAGTATTTCTTGAAACCCAATTTTTTAGCTATCTCACGAAAACATTGTCTACAATAATTCAAACCATACTTCCTTATTATCCCTCCGTGTCTCCCACATCTCCTGCATTTTACTACTCCTTTCCCGAACTTTCTTTTTTTCTTTTCAACCACCTAGATCACCGAAGATCTCAAGGACAGAAGTTTCATCCTCTAAATAGAATATTTCCTTAAGAATTCTCTCATAAATCCTCGTGAAGTTCTTCTCCATCAATGCTTTTCTGAATATTATTCCGTTGAGCTTAGAGCTTATCTCGATCAATCTTTCATTCTTCAACTATCTTCACCCCGAAATTTTTCATGAGCCATTCTATTGTTTCTTCTTTGGTTATTAAATGTTTTTTTCCTATCTTCGATTTTTTTATCTTTCTTCTCTTAACTCTGAAACCAGGTCTCTCTAACGCAACACAAACGTCCATCCCTAAGATTCCTATGCTAGGATCATACTTAACATTCGGCAAATCTATGTATTCTTTAATTCCGATCGAAAAATTCCCATCGTTTATCTGATCTCTTCTCAACTCTTTTCCTACCGCTATCAAAGCATCCTTAAAAAATTCTTCTGCTTTCTTTTTTCTTAGAGTAACTTTAACTCCTATGGGCCTCTTCCTTGCCATCCCGAACGTCGTTCTTCTCTTAGTTCGGGTTATTAAAGGTTTTTGACCTGTTATGACTTTCAAGAGTTTCTCAGCTCTTTTCAGTTTATCCTGATCACTTCCACATCCTATATTCAGAACAACCTTTTCGATCTTAATCTCTCTCATTGGATTTTCCATCGAATCACTTGATCTTTATCAGAGGTTTTTCTTTTCCAACGACAAAAACATAATCTTTTACCACTTCGAATTTTTTTCCCTCAATCTCACAGATGACCTTGTTAGGCTCTCTACTCCTAGTTATGATTACATCTCTGAT
>CAZQBB010000051.1:0-4839 GCA_964591915.1 uncultured archaeon | reverse complement strand
ATAAGCATCTCGATTCGTTTTTGAGATAGAAGTTGAAAGACCTTTGTCATGAACCGAGTAGGTAGTAGGTGTTCCGACACGACTTCTGGCTTCTTTTTGTTCTTTAGTAAAAGCTCGCCATTCAGGTCCCTTATCCATTGTTTGTTCTCTGAGAACAAGACCACATAATCCACATACAGCTTCTCCAGTTTTGTAATCAAAGATTACGTTAGTATATCCATGTTCTGGACAAGGAGAAAAATCATATTCCTTTATCTTTTTCAGTTCTTTTTTCATCAAAAACCAATAAGTCTAAAAACATAAATAGTTTTCCAAAAAACTGTATCTCTTTCTTAAAGATATCTTGAAATTTACAGATGTAAAAAATTAGTATACAGGTTGAGAAGATGAACGTGAAAAAAAAGGTAGAATTGATAAAAAAACCTCCAACAGAAGAGATAATAACTGAAGAAGAATTAACTAAGCTATTAGAAGAAAAAGAACATCCACAACATTATATCGGGTATGAAATTTCTGGTCTCTTACACTTAGGAATTCTTTACTTGACAGGCTACAAGATAAGAGATTTTCTAGAAGCTGGCTTTAATTGTTGTGTTTTTCTGGCCGATTGGCATTCAGTTTTGAATGAAAAATTGGAAGGAGATTGGGAAAGGATAAAAAAAGGAGCAGAATACTTCAAAGAAGCATTCCAATTCTTCTTGGGAAAACATAAACGTTTAAAATTCGTGCTCGGAAGCGAACTTTATCATAACAACGATGAATACTGGATGAATGTTGTCAGAATAGCAAGGTCTGCAACTTTAAGAAGAATAATGAGATGTTTGACGATAATGGGGAGAAAACAGACTGAAAAGTTAACTGCAGCCCAACTCCTTTATCCGCCTATGCAAGCAGCAGATATAATAGCTTTAAACGTTGACGTAGCTCATGCAGGAACTGATCAAAGGAGAGTTCACATGTTCCTGAGAGATATAGCGAAGAAAATAAAAGTGAATAAGCCTGTGGCAGTACATAATCATTTACTCGGAGGACTAGAAAAACCTGAAAGGCTTGGATTCGATGAGAATCCGGAGATCGACTTGAAGATTTCATCCAAGATGAGTAAATCAAAACCTTGGACTTGTATATTCATTCACGATTCACCGGAAGAAATAGAGAAAAAATTGATGAAAGCTTGGTGCCCCGAAGGTGAAGTTGAATTCAATCCTGTTTTAGAAATAGCTGAGTACATAATCTTCAGAGAAAAAAAACGATTCAAGTTAGAGAGACCAAGAAAGTACGGAGGGGATGTTACTTTTGAGAGCTATGAAGAATTGGAGAAGATGTTCAAAGAGAAAAAAATCCATCCTCAGGATCTCAAGTTAAACGTTTCGAGAGAATTGACTAAAATTCTAGAACCTGTAAGGAAATACTTTGAAAGGAGAGAAGAATTGTTAGAAGTATTTAAAACTACTTGACCTTTTTTGTCAACTTACAAAAAGCACAAACTTCTTGACTAGTAGGTTCTCCACAGATCGAGCATTCTCTTATAGGAGTTTCTTTACTTTCAAAAAAATTACTCATCTTTTCTATCGATTTTGCTAATTGAAACCTGAAATCCTTCTGCCATTCTTCTATCTCATAGATCAATTCATACCATCTCTTCTTTTCAACCTTAATTTTAAGATCAGAGAAGGGACATACATCTTCAGGAACAAAAGGAATTTTAGAAACTTTACAGAAAGTTTCATTCTCTTTTCCACTGACGTAGAATAGGGGTCTTATCTTGCAGAGAACTTTTGGATGGATTGATTCTATTTTCGGTTTAAATTTCGCTATCCATGAGAAGTTTCTTCCCAAGATATTCTTGAAGAAGAAAACTATGAAATCATCCATATGATGGCCAGTCGCTACTTTAGTCGCTCCTCTTTCTCTCGGAATTTTATTCATCAAACGTCTCTTAATAATCCCACAAACACTGCATATCGGGCGATTAGAATTTTTTGCGAGTTTTTCTAAATCTATCCCAATGTCTTTTAAGTTAATAGTTAACAGATTAACGGAAGCTATCTTCGCCTGCTTTCTTACAACCTTTTCTATTCGATCAGAATTCTGCAGATTCAAGTTTATGTGAAATCCTATCAACTCAAAATCTAAAGAACTCTCTTTCAAGAATTGACTTAAAGCAATCAAAGCACTTGCACTATCTTTTCCTCCGCTTAAACCAACGAATATCTTGTCTCCATTTTCTACTAGCTTTTCTTTCTCGATCATCTTGAAAATTCTTTTCAGATAATTTTGAAGAAACTTTTCTTCTTTCATCTTTTATTTCAATAAAAGGAAACTTCTTATATTTAACATTCCTTCTTTAAACTGATGAGGAAAGATTCCCTAAAAGAAATAAGTCAATTAGTGCCGTTCATGTACTTTAGTTTTGAGGATAGAAAGTTTAGGGTTATTTATCCCACTGATATACTTAAGGGATATTTAATAAATGCTAATAGAAATCCAGAAACTCTGAAAGATGCCATTTATCCTTACGAAGATGAAGTGCTAAAAGCTTTAGAAATCTCTGGAAGAGAAAATGTCCTCAACTCATCTGTTAGAAATGTCAAACCATGTAAGACAGAAACATCATTCAGAGTGGAGATAAGTGGGGAAGTAAGTTCTATGTCGATGAAAGAACATTCTTATCACATTGTGGGCATACTGGATGCGGGAAATCCAGAAAAAATAGATCTTCGTTGTACTTGTGAAAAGAAAACAAAGAACAGAGATCTTCAAGGAGTTTGGCATGAAGATATACTGGAAGAATGGAAGCTCATACCCCCAACTCCTAAGGATAAATACAGATTTATCGCTACTTGTCCTCATGTTGCTGGGATTGATTTAAATTTACGAGAAACATTCAGACTGAGAATCTTTGGGTTTAGAGATGGTCTTGATAGTTTAGATCTTCAAGATGAGTATCCATTATTCCCTCTCAAACCTTATCTGTTTATTTGGGCCGATACTCTTAGCATTGCACCTGAATTTCCAGACTATGTTTTTGATTACGCATTCACGTATCATTCAAGTATGTTTAAAAGATTGACGAGAGAAGTTAACGAAAAAATCAGGAGAACCCATGGATTAAGAGACTTGTCGATTTATAGTGACCATCGAATGAAAAATTATATCATGTCGAGATTTGTGGAAGAAGGTATTTCAGGAAAAAAATTGGATGAAATCATAGAGTTAGTAGAAAAAATTTAAATTTCCCCTTCGTGATCCTTTAACCAATTCTCTATCGCTTTTTTTATATCAACAAAAATAATTTCTCCGCTCGGTAAAGTTCTCTTTATTGTCATCGGGATTCTACATGCTTTAAACTCTTCTTTAGCTAACTCAATAGGATCGAACTTCTTACCCTTTATTTTAACCAGAACTGGAGCACCCAATGAAATCTGGAGAGCTCTAGCTCCTATTATTCTCGCTACCTCGAACCTCGTAAGCCTATCTTTGGGCCATATCATGCTCTCACTCTCAGGAGCCAACATAACTATAATATACAAATTATTAACACTCATAACTTAAAAACTTTAAAAATCTTTTCCTGGGTAGTTCATTAGCAAGAGTAGGTTCATTATTTTTGCATAAAAAAGTAGAAACTAAAAATATGAAGGTGGTGAAAAATGAAAAGTAAGAAATGGATGAAAGGATTTTTGGGATTTCTCGGATTTTTAGGATTTAATACATTTAAAACAGGCAACTACTTGTGGCTATTGTGGTTTCTTTGGTTTATGTGGTTTTACTACTTCAAATACTTTAAAAGAAGGTAAAGAAAATGAACAATAACGTCAAAATGAGAAGCGTAGCCATGAAAAGTATTAAGTATGCACTTATGCTGTTGTTAATTCTAAATTTTATACTGCCACTAATTGCCCTTACACTAAACCAAGAAGCATGGTTTTTTGGCTATAAACTTAGTGGGAGAAAAGCTTCTTGCTGGTTATTAACAAATGGAGCTGTTGGATTAATACTTACTTATTGTTTACTCAAAAACATAAGGCATAGTTTTTTAGCTACGTTCCTCTTCTTTGTTGTTAATTTCGTGAATGTTATGATCATTCCTCTGCAAGGTAAAGCATACCCTTCCTTTTACTCCTTAGGACTTATCTTATCTCTGATTGGAGTTGTATCAGAGGTGAGAAAATGCTCCGTGAACTTTCCGCTTCGGTACTAACGACCCGAACGATAAGTTATAGAATGTTTCACCAAACAATAAGTTAACAGAACCCTTGTGAGTCAGATTAAAAACTCAGAGCATGTAAACACAATAAAAAGTTACCATAGAGAAAAGATTAAAAACAATTCTATATTTTCCAGTCTGATACTATTTTCATCGCTTTTCTATCAAAGAGAAACACATTTATTAGAGCAACAATCGTAATAAACAGCCCCAAAGGTGAATAAAAGAAATAGTAAATCAAGAATTCGTGTAACTTAAACTGAAAATACAGTTTTTTCGAGAAAATAAAGAACATGGTTGAAAATGAGAGGAAACTCAAAATAGATGCCAATAAACTCTTTATAAAATCTATGCTGATTGTAGATAACCACAGAATTGGCACCATGAAGCTTAATTTCACAGCGAGGAAAAGAAAGATTAAAGAAAGAATTTTGTATATCAGTAAGTTCGGTGTGAAAAAATAGAGCAGTATTAATATAATGGAAGGAAATAAGAGAAGCAAGCTAGGGATAAATACTTGTGGATGCTTTGTACAAATTTTCAATAAATCTCTGTACCATTCTTTAACCCATAATGCACAGCCTATTGCCCATCTTTTTCTCTGTGTAAGCCAGTTTTTCCAGTTTGAG
>CAZQBB010000050.1:0-4861 GCA_964591915.1 uncultured archaeon | reverse complement strand
AAGAAAATTATCCCAGATACATCTATAATTATAGACGGAAAAATATCTGAGATGCTTAAAAAGGATGAATTTGAAGGCTTAGAGGAGATAATAATTCCTCTTGCAGTTCTTGATGAATTACAGGCTCAAGCCTCAAAAGGAAGAGAACCTGGCTTTGTGGGACTAGAAGAAATGAAGAATATAAGAAAACTGTGTGATGAGAAGAAAATAAAGTTAAGATTCACTGGAGAAAGGCCTTCATTAGAAGATATCAAGCTTGCTAAAGGAGGGAGACTGGATGCGATGATAAGAGATGTCGCAAAAGAAGAGAACGGTACTCTTTTAACTGCAGATTATGTTCAAGGTTTGGTTGCAGAAGCGGAAGGTGTGAAAGTTGAGTATATCCCTCCTGAGATAAAAACAGAAGGTTTAGCTTTTGAAAAATACTTTACTCCTGACACGATGAGCATTCATCTAAAGGAAAAAGTCGTTCCTATGGCAAAAAGAGGAAAACCAGGAAGCTTCAAACTTCAGAAGATAAGTGATGAACCTTTAACCAGAGAAGATATTCAGAAGATGATCTATGAAATAGTTGAAGCAGCAAGAAAATCTGAGGATAGTTTCATAGAAGCGGAAAAAGGAGGAGGAGTTGTTATCCAATTCGGAAATTATAGAATTGCTATAGCGAGACCGCCATTTTCAGATGGTTTTGAGATAACGATCGTAAGACCGATAGTAAAACTAACTCTCGAGGATTACAAACTTTCAGAAAAACTAATAAAAAGGTTGAAAGAGAAGGCTGAAGGTATACTAGTAGCTGGACCTCCTGGAAGCGGAAAAACAACTTTCTCTTCTTCTCTAGCTGAATTCTATTTCAAACAAGGGAAGATCGTTAAGACTTTGGAATCCCCAAGAGACTTGCAAGTTGGTCCTGAGATCACTCAGTATGGTCCGTTGGCAGGAGATTTTGCAAAAACTGCAGATCTTTTACTACTAGTCAGACCAGATTACAGTATATTCGATGAAATAAGACAAGCAGAACATTTCAAGATATTCGCAGAGATGAGATTAGCGGGAGTTGGAATGATAGGTGTTGTTCATTCTTCAGAAGCGATCGACGCCATCCAAAGGTTTATAGGTAAGATCGAATTAGGTATGATCCCTCATGTTATCGATACTGTAATTTTCATTAAAGATGGGGAGATAAAGAAAGTTTATGAACTACACCTTACTGTTAAAGTTCCCACAGGAATGACAGAGGCCGATTTGGCAAGGCCTGTGGTAGAAGTTAGAGATTTTGAGACTGGGAAGCTCTATTACGAAATCTATACCTATGGAGAAGAAAACGTAGTCGTGCCCGTAGAAGAGAAAGAAGCTGAATCAGGGATCGAGAGACTAGCAAAACAAAGAATTCAGCAAGTAATAAAGAAGTACGATCCTCACGCTGAAATAGTTTTTCTCTCGAAGGATAGGGTTAGGATCATAGTGGACAATGACGTTATTCCTAAACTGATAGGAAGGGATGGAAGGAACATATCGAACATAGAGAATAAATTGGGGATAAGCATAGATGTTGAACCTAAGATTCCTAGCATCGGAAAAGAAGTTGACTTCATAACAACAGAATCAGGAAATTCTATAGTTCTTCAGTTCAAACCAAAGATGAGGGGGAAGAAGGTTGAGGTTTATGTAGATTCAGATTTTCTTCTTTCAGCCACTGTTGGAAAAAAAGCTGAAATAAAGATAAGTAAATCGTCAGGAATTGGAAAAGAACTTTTGAAAGGGATGATAGGAAAGAAAAAGATAAGAGTTTTGAGTGTTTAAATTTAAGAAGTTTCTTTCTTTTCAGGAGTCTTTTCTTCTCTTTCTTCTTTCAACTCTTCCGGAAAAATCTCCTCTATCAGTTCTGCTTTTATTACCTTCTTCTTTTCTTCTCCTTTTCCTTCCTCAGTTTCCAAAGCCCTGATCCTTATCTTATTTGGAACCCTCTTTCCTCCATGCCTCCAAACTTTCTCTGTTATCGACTTTCCTATCCTCACCTCATCAGATTTCATGTGCCTCTTCAGAAACTCTCTTATGAAGCTCATACTCTTCTTTGCTCTTTTCCATCTAGGTGTTTTGATAGTAGCTTTCCTTAAGTTAATCGTGAAGATCTTCTCTTTCATCTTATCATCCTATGAATAATTAACTTTTCTTTTTTAGATTTAAAAGTTAAAAAATCGTAAGATTTTTTCATGACTATTAAGGCAATAATATTCGACTTGGACGGGACTTTGGTTCATACTGTTTCCGAATATAGGTATGCAGTCGTAAAGAAAACATTGAAAGAGTTAGGAGTTTCTTCTTTCTCAAAGAAAAATACGGATAAATTCTGGTTTGGAGGAAACAGGAACAAAACTATAAGAGAAATTTTTAAAGTTGAACCCGAAGTCTTCTGGAAGGTTTTTCATAAACATGATACCATAGAAGAAAGAGAGAAACATACAAAAGCTTACGAAGATGTTGATTTCATAAAAGAGTTGAAGAAGGAGGGATACAAGACTGGAATTGTTACCGGTTCCATAGAGAGTATCGCACTCATGGAAATAAAGATGGTCGGTAAGGAAAGTTTCGATGCGATAATCATCACACAAATCTCAAACGGGGTAGAACCAAAACCTCATCCCAGCGGGCTAGAAAGATGCATAAACATGCTTGGAGTCAAGAAAGACGAAGTGATATACGTTGGCAACTCCGATGAAGATATAATAGCAGCGAAGAATGCTGGTGTCTTAGACGTTTTGATCGATAGGAATGAGTATGAGATAGATGAGAAGATAAAGCCCACTTACAAGATAAAAACTTTGTACGAATTAAAAGACATACTTCTGAGAATTAATCTTTCTGAAGACAACTAAAGACTTAAATATTTTTCTGTTAAGATAGAACAACATGAGAAAACCTTTATTCCATGACGAGAGACCTTATAAATCTTTTTTCGAGATTGAAGAATACGAAGAGAAAGATAATCAAATCCTCTCTTCTCAAAGATTTCCGCATTTAGAATACAGGGAAAGAGAAAGACCAAGAGAGATAAAGGTTGAGAGAAGGACCATGCATAGAATGCTGAAAGAGGAACCGATAAAACCATTAAGAACAGTAAAAACAAAAATTGTGGGAAACCTGTTCGATAGAGTTGAATTCCTCAAGCAAAGGATAACAGAAGTAAAAGCCGCTCTCGAGACAAGAAAACGTTTACACAAAGAAATCATCGAGGAGATAGATGCAGACATAAGCGATAAACAAAGGATGGTTGCAGGACTTTCGGACGTAGATGACATAAGAGATTTTAAACTCGATATCTCAACTCTCAGGATGGAAAAGAGGAGAGAGAATGTTCAGTTCTGGAGGGATTTGCTAGAGTTAAGCAAAGAGTTAAGGGAGTTAATAGAAGAGTATGAAACTGAATCGAAGATAGCCAACTTGTTCAGAGAATTGAAAGGTGAGTAGAATGATAGTAGACAGGAAGATAAGTATAGACATCTCTGATGAGATAAGGAGATTGGTTCCGATTCTAGGTAAAGAAAAAGCTGATAGGTTGGAGAAAGCTTATCTCCTGGCTGATGAAGAGACAAGAAAAAGAATCTTGGAGATGATCGATACTGTAAAAGCCGCTGTTTTCTCTGATGAAGATTTAAAGAATACAGTCTTGTTACAGCCTCCTCCTGAAGAGTATGTCAACGATGGTGAAGTTGAAATAGGAACCGTACTCTACGGAAAGAAGAAGCTTTACCCCCTAAAGTTGAAAAGAAACTTTCTTTTAACTCACGTAGGGATATTCGGGTCTTCTGGTTATGGGAAGACTAATTTGGCTCAATGGCTGATCATGAATTTAGCAAAGCTTGGAATACCTGTTATCGTTTTTGATTTCTCGAAAAGAAATTATCGTGATATGCTTTCAATACCTGAGCTTAGAGAAAGAATGGACATCTACACAGTAGGGAGGAATGTATCTCCTTTTCGTTTTAATCCACTTAAACCTCCTGAAGGAATTCAAATCTCTCAATGGGCTAAAGAGTTCAGTGAAGTTTTCGATCATGCATACTGGATGATGGGTGGTGGAAGACACATAATATTGAAAGCTCTAGGAGAACTGTATGAAAACTTCGAACCTAACTTTCCACGAATAAAAGATTTGAAAGAATGGCTAGAAAAGTATAGAATGAGCAGAACTTCAGCTAGGGAAAAAAACTGGATCGCAACTGCAGAAAGACCTTTAGAGTCTCTTTGTTTTAAAGAAGTCGGAGATATTTTCGACTGTGATGAAGGAATCTTACCTTCAGAATTTTTTAAAGAAGGGAGAGTAACAATCCTCGAATTGGATTCTCTTTCCACGAACGATAAAACGTTCTTCATCGAGATAACACTTCAATGGCTAAGAGATTTCTTGCTAGCAAAGAACTTGAGAGAAAGGCTTGTAGGGGTAGTGATCCTTGAAGAAGCGCATCATGTCTTGAACAGGGAAAAATCAAAGGTTCTGGGTATGGAAACAGTGATAGATTTGATATTCAGAGAAGTTAGAGAATTAGGAATCGGGATGGTTTACATAGATCAACATCCCTCCTTGATAAGTTATCCTGCATTAGGAAACACAAGCACACACATCTACATGAACCTTGGTTTAGATACAAAGCATTCTTCAGATATACTCGATGCTACCAACATGCTCGGATTAAGATACGAAGAAGAAGGAAACTACTTGAGAAAATTACCTGTAGGGCATGCTTTTATTCTGATGAGAACGTCCCCATTCCCTCATCCTTTCCTTGCTGAATTTCCTCTTGTGAACATCAAAAAAGGCTATGTTACCGATGAGATGGTAAGAGAATTCATGCACGAGAGG
>CAZQBB010000049.1:0-4907 GCA_964591915.1 uncultured archaeon | reverse complement strand
GGTCTCTATCTCTTTCTTTACTTTTCCTTCTTTAAAGAGCCAGTATCCTTTCCTTCTAGTTTTGGGAGAAGGTTTCACATCTTCTAATTTATTCTGTTAAGATTAAAAATTTATCATGAAGCTTTCCATAGCTTTAATCCTAATCAATGTTTTTGTGTTTCTATTAACAGTTTCTCAAGGACAAGAAAAATTCGAGTATTGGATAAACGAATTTGGGTTTAGAGCAAGTTCTTTCATCGAGGGAAAATATTATATCATCTTCACATCATTATTTCTGCATGCTAACCTAGTACATCTTGGTTTTAACATGTTAGCATTGTTCTTGCTAGGCTCTTCCATAGAGAAAGCAATCGATAAAAAAAGATATATCCTTGTCTACTTTTTAGGCGGTATGGTTGCAAACTTGATCATGCTTCTTCCATTCTTGTATTCTCCTGTCACAATAGGTATAGGAGCATCAGGAGCTATATCTTCACTAGTAGGTTTAGGAACTTTTCTCTGTCCTGGAAAACTTGTTTTCTTCCCTTCTGTTTTTCCTTTACCTTTTGTAGTAGCTGGAGGAATATACTTTTTATCTACTCTCTCAAAACTTTTCGTCCCTTCACAGATAAGTTATCCAGTTCATATGATCGGTATGTTAGTGGGTTCTTTATTTGGTTTGGCTTGGTCTGAAGACAAAAAAAGAAAATTATTAATATTTATAACTGTACTCGTCTTGTTAATACTCATCCCTTATATCTTAATCACATTAGGATTTTTGGTGTGATAGAATGAGTGTGACAGAAAAACTGAAAAGAATGGGAGCGAAGAGGATTTTACTTCAATATCCTGAAGGTTTGAAATTCAAAATTCAAGAGATAGTGAAAACCCTTGAGAGTAAAGGATTTGAAGTGATTTTATCATGTGAACCATGTTTTGGAGCATGTGATTTAAGGGACACAGAAGCCGAAAGACTAGGCTGTGATACGGTTTTACACATAGGTCATTCAAGCCTTGGTATAAAAACAGAAGTTCCTGTCGTATACTGGGAGTATTTCTTCAATGTTGATCCTCTTCCCATATTGGAGAAAGAGATAAAGAAATTAAAAAAATTCAAAAAAATAGGTCTTGTTACCAGTATTCAATTCGTGAAAGCTATGAACAAAGTAAAAGAGTATTTAGAGGAAAAGAAAAAGAAGATTTTTGTTTACAAATCCTTAAAGTATCCTGGTCAAGTTCTCGGTTGTGATGTTAGTGCAGCGAAGAAAATCGAAGAGAAAGTTGATTGTTTTCTCTACGTAGGAGCAGGAAAATTTCATCCATTAGGAGTTGCAAAGGAAGTTAAAAAACCAGTCTTTAGTCTTGATCTAGAAAAAAAATGTATATATTCCTTGGAAAAGGAGAAGTTGAAATGGTTGAAGAAAAAAGCATGGTATGATTCAAAATTAAATGATGCAAGAAAAATAGGAATAATAATCTCATGGAAGAAAGGACAGAATAGAGTTAAAGAGGCGAGAAAATTGAGAAAAGAATTAGAAAAAGAAGGAAAAGAAGTTTATATCCTCGCGTTTGATTCTGTAACCAGAGAAAAACTGGAAGGACTTAAACTAGACTATTTGATAAATTTAGCTTGTCCTAGGTTAACCGACGATATATTGCTCTTTTAAGAAAAGAAAGAGAGAAGGAATTTGAAGAATGAAACCACGATACCAAGAGGGGAGTAAATAGGAGCTTGAACTTTTTCAAGAGTTGTTCTTAATTCTCTAGCATTTTCGGTTACATTAGAAGAAACTCTTATTATGAAGAACGTTAAAAGCAGAATAAAGATTATGGCAAAAATTACTATTCCCAAAAAGATTTTTTCCATCAATTTATATTTAGTTTTTCACATTTAAATTAACTCGCATGTTAACGAAGAGAAGATTACAGATAATTCTTCAAAAATTGAAAGAGATGAAAGTACCTAAGCCTGAACTTGAACAATACACTATACCAGGAAATTTAGCTGCTGAGATCATAAATTTAGCTTATGTGTCTGGAGATTTAAAGGGGAAAACAGTCCTTGATCTTGGTTGTGGAACAGGAAGATTATCTATCGGAGCCGCTCTTTTTGGAGCAAGAAAAGTTATAGGAATAGATGTAGATGAAAAAGCATTAGAAATAGCTGAAGAAAACCTGAAGTTAGCTGAGGGGTTGAGCGGAAAAAGAATTAAAGAAAAGATCAGGTTCCTTAAAAAAGATGTAAACGATTGGAAAGGAAAAGTAGATACAGTAATTCAAAATCCTCCGTTTGGAATACAGAGACTTCATGCTGATAGGATTTTTTTGATAAAAGCTATAGAATCTGGAAAAAGGATATATTCTCTACATAGATCTTTCAAAGAATCAAGGAAGTTTATAAGAAGATTGGTTGAAAAAGAGGGAGGGAAGATAGAAAGGATTATAAAACTCAAGTTTCGGATTCCTCGTATGTTTCAGTTCCATAAAAAACCTTCGGTGGAATTCGATGTTGATTTGTTTATAATCTCAAAAAATAATTAAAGGAGAATAGTAAAGAATTAAAAGATGAAAGCATAATTGTGTATCCAGTTGATCGGATGGAATTGAAAGTGTTAAAAAAAGAAGGAAATCTTTTGATGATAGAACTGAAAGGAGAATCAGTAGGGTTTGCTAATTTGATCAAGGAAGAACTGTGGAATGATAAACACGTCGATGAAGCAGCATACATAAAAGAGCATCCGTACATGGCTGAACCAAAGATTTACGTGAGAACGAAAGGAAAATCTGATCCAAGAGTTGCAACAGAAAGAGCGAGTAAAAGAATCTTAGTGAAATTAGAAGATTTAAAGAAAGAATTCAAGATGGCCTTAAAAGACTGAAATTATTTAAGAGTGTTCTACCAAAAAAGATTTAGATGATGTACGAACCCTGGGGAGAAAGAAAATTCAGAGCGAGAATCAAAGAGTTTGGGGAAAGACTAAAAGAAGGTTTAAGGGGTATAAAAACGAGAAAGTGGCTTGCTGTACTCATAGCGGTTATAGGTTTAGCCTCTGTGGGAAGTTATACTGGTTATGTGTCTTACACTTCTCAGATAGCAGAATTCAATTCAAGGATAATGATACTCGAAAAACAGTTGAAGGCATGTCAAGATAATGTGACACTCTTTTCAACACAACTCACAAACACAAAAAATGAACTTGCTAGTTGTAGGACTGAAAAAGAAAGTTGTGAGTCCAACCTTGAGATAGTGAAAGCAGATCTGAACGATTGCAATTCAGCGAGAGAGGAATTAAGTAGTAACTTAGAGGAAATAAAAGGAAGTGTGGAGGAATGGAAAAGTAGGTATGAAGAAGCACAAAGCAATTATGAAAGTTTACAAAGTAAGCAAGAAAGTCTAACTTGTAATTACGCAAAGGATGTTTGTGGAAGTAGAGGAATGAGTTATTATTTTGTGAGTAATGATAAGATAGGCTGTTGTTTAAAGAACGATCCTGATTACTGTATTCCTGTTGACGGAAATACACCTACAGCAGAAGAGATAAGAGAGATAACTTGTTAAGCTTTTAGGAATTTCAAATCTTTTTCTTCGAGTATACATTCCTCTGGTGTTTTATCTCCTCTTAAACACTTAAACGAGGGGGCGCGCATCTTCAAATCTCCGCTTAAATTCATGAATTTCACTTCAGCAACTAACTTAGGTTTGACCCAATGAATCTTTTCTTTAATACTTGGTTCTTCTTCAAAGACGTCAAAAGGATTCTTCTTTATTTCAAGTTTTTTGAGGAGAGAAGTTATTAACTTCAAGTCTTCTTCAGACCAGCCCGTTCCAACCCGTCCCAAGTAAATGAGTTTTTTCTTGTAATAAATTCCACATAATAAAGCTCCGAAGTATTCTTCTCTCCATCCTGTGCCTGGAGTGAAGCCACAGATTATACAATCTAGAGTTTTGAGGTATTTTATCTTCAACCAATCATTACTCCTCTTCCCGAGTTGATAGGTTGATTGCAATCTCTTTGCCATAATACCCTCAAGTTTTCTTCTCTTCACTTCTTGGAAGAAATTTTTTCCCTTTCCGATGATGTAAGTTGAGATCAAGATTCTTTCATTCTCTTTAATGACTTTCTCAAGAATTTTCTTCCTTTGAATTAAAGGTAAATCTATCAAGTCTTTTCCATCTTTGTGTAGGATGTCAAAAACTATCAAAGTTGCTGGCATGAGTTTTGAAAGCAATTCTATTCTTATCTTTTCATCCACATGCTCCCTCGTTTGTAAGGAGTAGAAATCTGGTTTTCCTTTCTTGAAGATTACCAGCTCTCCGTCGAGAACAGCTCTTTTTGCTTTAATCTGTTTCCATGAATCCTTAAACTCTGGGTATCTGTCTTCGAAATAAACCCCTCTTCTGTTTAAGAATCTAACACTATGCTTTTGAGTATCTATGTAAGCTATGGTGCGGGTTCCGGGAAGTTTTCACTTCTTTCCGTCGAACTTGAGTTCAAAGCACCATTCTTCTGAATTAAAGGGCTCTGATAAATGAGCTAGCATCGGTTCAATTTTTCGTTCGAATAAACTCATCCTATCACCCTACCGAGTATTAGTTCAACCTTACACCCTTCCTTCTTAATTTCTTCTGCTAATCTTTTGAATTCGAGTAAATTCTTCTTCGAGAAAGGTAAAACCCAATGTGATCTCATCCTGTTCTCCGCTTCAAGCTCATTTAATTCTCTCCAGATTTTTACTCTAAAGCTTGCCCTGCTTAATGGAATATCGAACGAAAGAACTAAAATTTTTTTCATGTTATATATATAACATTTTAATTTAATTTTCTTTTGTTATATATATAACAAAGCTAAGTTTCGAATTTTTTGAGTGTTAATAAGAACATCGCTATCAAAAATTGAAAGATTTTTGAGTGAAATAAATTTTTCTTA
>CAZQBB010000048.1:0-4977 GCA_964591915.1 uncultured archaeon | reverse complement strand
ATCTTCACTTCATAGCATTTTTTTCATACTTCTTGGTCAACAAACACCTGTAATTCATTTAATAGATAGACAAGTTGGAAATTTTTTAAGAGGAGTTAAAGTAAGTTGCCCTGGACATATGAAAGCTTTCAATGTACCAGCTTTAAAAGATCTAGCTCACATATATGGCTTTAAAGTTGAAAGACTAGAAGGTTTTGGAATTTACTTTTTACCTTTCTCTTTTCAAAAGATCTTATCAAAGATATTGACAAGGTACACCGTATTTCTAACTATGAGAATCAGAAAAATTAAAGAGTATAAAACTGTTGAGTAAAATTTCTAACTTCCAAATTTTTCTTGCTTTATCTTAATTTTTTAACTGTAAACTCTATCTTCTGTTTATTAAGGGGTGAATTTCGAATTTTTCACTTTTAAGCTTCTACATCAATATTAGAGACGATACAAGTGGGAATTAAGAAGTTTACTTTACAAGAAACTTAACGTTTAATATTCATTAAATATATTTTTTAGAACACTTAAGAAAAGGGGAACATTAATTCTTACTGTACCTAATAACGATTATAAAAAACTCATAGGTTTAGATAAGTACATTAAAAGAGAAGGATCTTATATTTTTATCGTAGCTAGGAAAATTTAAAATATTGATGATTAGATGAAAGTACTTTTTACTCATGAATTGTTTCCTCCATTTTCGGTAGGAGGAGGGGAAGTTTATTGTGAAACTATAGTGAGAGAACTAGTAAAAAGAGGGATTGATGTAACTGTTGTGGCTGGAAGTTGGAAGGAAAGTAAATTTGAATATTATGAAGGAATTCCAATTTACAGAGTGAATTTTTTACCTTCAAGATATTTTTTTAATGTAAAGGCATTTCCCTTTCTTCTTAAAGTGATAAAAAAAATAAACCCCGATATAATTAATGCTGTAACTTATCATTCAGCGATACCGGCCTATTTTGCATCTCGATTTTTTAACAAACCAATAGTTCTGTCAGTTCTGAGTCTTTTCCTTGAGGAGTGGTTCAGATATTTTTCTTCAATTCGTGCAGCCATTTACTATTTTTTTGAGAGGTTAATTTTTTCTATGCCTTACAACAGGATTATCGCATTAGATTATGGAGCACTTTATAATCTTAAGAGGATGGGTCTTGAGAAAAAAAGTATTTTTATCCCTCACCCGATCAACACTTCTATGTTCTATCAAAAAAGAGTCAAACATACAAAACCAGTTGTAGGAACGATAGCAGCAAATTTAAGTGGTCCGACTAAAGGTACGGAAACATTCATTTCTGTTGTCGAAAAAATTAAGAATAAGTATGATGTTGACTTTCTAGTTGTAGGGAACTGTGAAAAAAACCTAAAGGAAAAATTTGCAAAATTAGGGATTGAAGTGATACCAAAAGTACCTCATGAAAAAGTAGCAGAGTACCTTAATAAAATTGATATCTTCATCGGTCAGGGTATGGTTGCGAGGGAAGCTTTAGCTTGTGGTTGTTTAACTATTCTTAACAATCCAACACCATTACTCAAGAGATATCATAAACCAGAGATAGAAGCTGGAATAATGTTTGTTGGAGACCCTATAAAGATTGTTAAACAAATCTTGGAAATGCCTAGGAAGTTTAACTCTATCCGCCAAAAATCTTTTAGATTTATTCATAAAAATTACTCTACTAATGCAGTGATTAAAAAAATAATAGAAGTTTATGAAGATCTCTCCAAATCTTAATATTTAAATTATTCTTTTCCTCATTACTTTTTCATGGAAAGGGTATTAGTAACTGGTGGGGCAGGTTTCATCGGATCGTTTGTGGCAAAAAAATTACTAGATTTGGGCAAGGATGTAATAGTTCTTGATGATTTGAGTGTAGGAAAAAAAGAGTATGTCCCCAAGAATGCTAAATTCATTAAAGGTAGCATTTTGGACAAAAAACTAGTCGATAGACTCATTAAGAAAACTGATTCAGTATATCATTTGGCTGTGGCAGGACTACAATTCTCTCTTGAACACCCGATGGAAACATGGGAAATTAATGCAACTGGTACCTTAAATCTTCTCATTGCAGCAAAAAAATATGGAAAAAAAGTCATCTATGTTTCATCTTCTGAGGTTTATGGGAATGCCCAATATGTTCCGATGGATGAAAATCATCCATTAGTACCGCGAACGCCCTATGCAGCTTCAAAACTTGCAGGAGAAAAATGTTCTATGTCTTTTTTCTTAACCTTTAATCTACCTGTTATAATAGTCAGACCATTTAACGTTTTTGGTCCTCATGCTAGAGAAGATAAATATGCACCAGTAATTACTAGGTTTGCTCTAGATGTATTAAAAAATAACCCCCCTACAATATTTGGTAATGGAGAACAAACAAGAGACTATACGTTCGTTAAAGATACAGCACGAGGTATTGTTCTTGCTGGAGAAGAAGAAAAACTTATAGGGGATGTTATCAACATAGGCTCGGGTAATGAAATCAAGATAAAATACATAGCTGAAAAAATAATTGAGATGCTCGGAAAGGAAATTGAACCGATTTTTATAGAAGAAAGAAAAGGAGATGTTTCGAGGATGTGCGCTGACGTAAGAAAAGCAAAAAAACTCTTGGGATTTAAACCTGAATATTCTTTTGAAAGAGGTATGGAGGTTTATATAAATTGGTTAAAAAGAAAATACTCATAACAGGTTCTAACGGTTTCATAGGTTCATACTTGGTTCGTTGTCTTAAAAACACTGATTATTCTCTAATACCCTTAACATCAAAGCAAATCGATATCAGGGACCCAAGGATAAAAAGATTTTTTAAAGGAGTTGATATAGTTGTACACCTAGCTGCCATAGGTGAGAATTATAGACCACAAAATCTTTCTGACTTTCTCGATATCAATGTTTTTGGCACAATAAATTTACTAGAAGCCGCAAAAAACACTAAAATTGAAAAATTTATTTTTGCTTCTTCGACAAAAGTTTATGGAAAACCTCTTTATTTTCCTATAGATGAAGAACACCCTCTTTTACCTCAAACATTTTATGCTGTCAGTAAAGCTTTAGCCGAAGAGAACTGTAGTTTATATAAAGATCTATTCGATGTAATTTGTCTCCGTTTCTCGAATGTTTATGGTCCAGGAAACAAAAAAGGAGTTGTTTATAACTTTCTGAGAGGTTTTCTCAAGAAAACTCCGATAGAAGTTCGTGGAGGATCCAAAAAAATAAATTTAATTTATGTAGATGATGTGATTTCAGCGATAAGGAAATCGATAGAAGTAGAGATTTCTGAAGTATTTAACATTTGTTCTGATGATCATCATTCTGTTAAGGAAGTATGTGAATTTGCAAAAGAAATTTCAGGATCAGAGACACAAATAAGAATCATCAAAGAAAAACAATTTGACTCCATTCTTTCGAATAAAAAAGCCAAGAAGATTCTTGAGTTTTATCCAAAAGTCAACCTGAGAGAGGGGATGATACACACATGGAAGTGGTTGAGAAGAAATCAATCGATAAGATAAAAATTGACTTTCACATCCATACTAACTATACAGATGGAAGGGATAGTGTTAAAGAAATAGTAAAAGAAGCAAGAAGAAAAAGATTAAACGCTATAGGGTTCTCCGAACATGTAAGAAAAGATTCCCCTTGGTTTATTGCATATCTTAACGAAGTCAAAACTTTCTCTCAACAATCGAAAGATATGAAGATCTATTGCGGAATAGAAGCTCGTACTTTAAATTTGAAAGGAGAATTGAATGCATCATCCTTCATGATAGATAATTCAGATTTTATCATAGCTTCTATTCATAGATGGCCTCTACCTCGTTTTTCAATTAAATCATACACAAAATTGATAGTTAATACAATTAAAAATAATAAGATCAATATCCTTGGGCACCCTTGTTTTATTTTTGGAAGAAGAATAACTCTCTCTATTCAACAGATTAAAATCATAGGTCTTACAGCCAAAGAGAAGAATGTGGCAATCGAGATTAATTCGTCTAAAAAAGTTCCCCCTGAAGAATTTCTTTCTATTTGCAATTCTATAGGGACAAAGTTCAGTTTAGGTTCTGACGCACATAGAAAAGAAGAAGTTGGAAATATCGAATGGTCTCTTTCAATGATAGAGAAGTTAGGGATAGATAAAAAATCTATCATAAAATCATTCTGACAATTTCGAACCCTTCAGCGTATTTTACTCCAGCCTGTACTCCTCTCATTCTACAAAATGTAGCGAATATTTCAGGAGAATAGTATTTTCTTCTTAGTTGAGTTTTATAACATTTTATTGCTTCAATTTTTTTGTTAAATTCTTCTTCACTTAAACTAACGAATAAGTTCGGCTGAAAATTTACAGTGCTTTTTGGGTCCTCATAGGCAATGATTGTGGAATATCTAAATACTCTAAGACATTCTTCTGAGACTATTTTGTGATCCTGATGTAAATTTCCAACAGAATGTGTAACGATTAATTCTGGTTTTAATGTCTTCTTCATTCTCTCAAGTACTCTTCTTATTTTCTCTCTGGAGAGATAGAGTTTTGTATTCTGAAAATTCAATAATTTGACCTCACCATTTACGCCTAAGGTTTTCATCGATTTAAAGAACTCTTTTGTTATGCCTTTATTCCCTTCTTGTTCTTCACAATTAGAAAAAACCACGCAAGAAACTTTTTTCTCATTCTTCAACAACTTCACTAGAAATCCAGCAGATCCTATTTCTATATCATCTGGATGAGCACCTGTAAATAGCACGTTCTTCATTTTAAACATTTTCTTGCCTCGTTCTTAACTGAAATATATCTCCCTTTGGAGTAATAAAAATTTCTTCCCAATACCTAATCATCTTTGTTCCATACTTAAGCTTTAATGCATTTTTTGGAATTTTCTCTCCAAGTGCCAATTTTACAGCTAAGTATGGCATGTTAATTCCAGAGGCTGTATCCATTACTATAGTACCAGATACTCTGGGGTTTATTTCCATTATTT
>CAZQBB010000047.1:0-5045 GCA_964591915.1 uncultured archaeon | reverse complement strand
CCTCTTTCCAGCATCCATTCTAATATTCTCTTTCTTCTCTCTATCTCATCCAATACTTGTTCTAGAGTGATACCTCTATTATGCGCGATCTTCTTAAGGAGATGGCTATTCTTATCGAACTTGAACGTATCTGTTTTTGGATCCCACTCCACAACTCTGAAAGTCTTCGCTTCAAAAGTATAAGGATCGACAGAAATCATCTCATCTACTTCTTTTATTCTTCTTGCCGATTTACCTTTCTCTTTTGCATGGACCATTATAGCTATGGCATCGAGGCTCTCTACAAGACTTGGAGATAATTCTATCGGAGGCGTTGTCAACCTTTTGATTACTGTGTCAACAGAACCTGCATGGAATGTGCTTAAACAAGGATGACCAGAAGACATCCCCTGAAACATAACATAAGCTTCCTTTCCCCTAACTTCTCCAACGATAGCATAATCTGGATTTTGTCTGAAGGATCCTTTGAGAAGATCAAAAAGAGTTACCTCTCCGTACTTTTCACCGGTCGGTAAAGGAATCCCGAAACCCAAACGAGTTACAGAAGGGATCCAATGCTCATGAGGAAGTCTGAGTTCTCTTGTGTCCTCGATGCTAACTATCTTTGCTTCAGGAGGAATAAACATGGATATACTGTTGAGGAAACTCGTTTTTCCCGTTGCTACCCCACCAGCTATGAGGAGAGAAGCACCATTTTCAACCAGATACCAGAAATAAGCCATGACTATAGGAGAGGCAGTCTTCAACTCTATCTGTTCAACTGGAGAGAAGGGCCTTTTACTGAACTTTCTTATGGAAAATGTAGGACCTCTCGTAGCTACATCTCCGGCTAAAGTAGCATTAACTCTGCTCCCATCCGGTAATGTTCCGTCCATAATCGGCTCAGCGTAGCTTATGTATCTTCCACATCTTTCAGCGAGTTTGATCACAAATTCCCGTAATTTTTTCAAATCTTTAAAAATAATGTTGGTTTTAAGAGAACCATATTTTCTATGAACGACATACACGGGAACGTTAACTCCATCACATCCGATATCTTCCAACCAAGGATCCCTCAGTAAAGGTTCGATCTCGTTCAAACCGATGAAATTCCTGTAGACATAGTACATGATCTTTATGTATTGTTCCGATGTTAATGAAATCGATAGCTGTTTCATTACTTTCTTTATCTGTTCCTCTAGATAATCCATTGCCTTTTCTGTGCCTTTAATGGATGAAAGCTCAACTTCAATCAAATCAATAAGAGCAGATGAAATTTTTTCGAGAATTTTTTCTTCCTTCTCAGAAATCTGTGGTTCTTCTAAGAAGTAAAGTAATTGTTTTTCTCCAGGATCCCACTGAATACGTGCATATGCAAAAGGAAGTATGAGAGGATATTTTACGTTTATCTTAGTTATATCATCGGCAGGAGGAAGTTCTACGAATGTCGGTATTTCCACATGAAATTCTGGTAATTTTATTTCTACTTCACTCTCTTTCATTTTCCTCCAAAGAAGACCTCTCAGTTTTTTTATTTTTTCTAACATCTTATCATTAACGCAGATGTTTTTTCCTAACAGATTTTCCTCTCTTCACGATATGATAAAATCTTGCACATTTTGGGCAAACTCTTATTTTTTCTCTGGTCAGATGTAGCATCTTCTTGTCCACTTGTTTTAAGATTGTAGGATCTCTTATCCTAAACCCTGTATAAACTACAAAGGTCTTCCATTTCGGAACTAACAATCCACATTTTCCACATCTTATCCTTTCCTCCTTGCCCCTCTGACTGGTATGTTTGTAAGTTCTTTTATAAGGGGCTTTAGATACGGGCAAGGAGTATCACCTTCTTCATAGACATCAAATAATATTCTCTTTCTCATTTATTAAAAAGGTTAAGATTTACATAATTATAGGATGGGAGAGAAAGAATTCATCGAATCTATCGATATTGCAGTGAAGAAGTTTAAAGATTTTTTAGAAAAGGAAACTTTTCTAGTTTTTCATGATGATGCAGATGGGGTATGCTCAGCTGGAATAATGAACAAGGCTTTAGAAAGAGAAGGGATAAAAGTTAAAACCTTATGCTTAGAAAAAACGTATCCTCAAGTTTTAGATTTCCTTCATTCTAAAAAAAATCAAACCATATTTTACACAGACATAGGCGGAGCTCATGCCAATTTAATCTCCAAGGTTAACAAGAGCAAAAATTTGGTAATCATACTGGATCATCATGCTCCTGAAGAATCAGCCGATCCGTTAGTGATAAATCTATCTTCAGATTTGTTCGGCATCTCTGGAGCTAGCGATGCTTCGGGTTCTACTGTTTCTTATTTCTTTGCAAGAGAACTCAATGAAAAAAACAAGGACATGGCATACTTAGCAGTTATAGGTTCTGTCGAAATTCCAGGGAATTTGAGAGGTTTAAACAGAAAGGCTTTAAACGATGCGAGGAAGAATGTTGAGATTAAAGAAATAGGGGAAAAAGAAAAGTATAGGATAATTTCATTCAATAACTATGCAAGAAGAATTTCTACTCTCTTAACTGTTCTTACTTCAGTAGGTTATTATAGGGATGGACCGATGTTAGCTTTGAAATCATGCATGAATGGAAAATTTTCAGAAGAAGCAAAATCTCTGGCTCATGAATTAGAAGAAAAAAGAAAGAATATCAATAAAGAAGTGATGGGTGAATTAAGAAAAAAAGGATTGAATCAAACCAAGTATACTCAATGGTTTCATGTCGAAGATTCTTTCAAGGGAATGGGAACAAAAGTCATCGGATCTTTCTGTTCTTTCTTAAAATTTCAAAAAGTAATCAACCCGGTTAAATACCTTCTAGGTTTTATGAACATGAGCAATGAAATACCAGGTTTCGGGAAATTAGAGAAAAAAGATTTGGTGAAAGTTTCGATCAGAGTACCAAAGATTCTTGAAAGATTAATAAAAGAAAAAAAGATGCCTCATGCTGGAAATTTACTGAAAAAATCGATAGAAGAGATTAAAGGAATAATCGGAGAAGGACATCCATTTGCAGCATCCGGAGTCATTTTTAAAGGACAAGAAGAAGAATTGATCGGGAAAATAGAAGAATTGATCGGGAAAAAATCAACCTTTAAATATTAACTTGAACAAACATAAAACAAGTGCGCGCTCACTGTAAAGAAGCAGAAATGAGCGCGTACAGGTTTCTGTGCGTGCTTCTATGAGGTGATTGGGATAGGATTAAAAGAAAAGTTGAAGAAAATCGGGCCCTGTGTGTATGAATTGCCTAAAGGGGCTAAACCAGGGATGAGAGTACCAGCGAGAATCTATTTGTCAGAAAAGCTTTTAAAGAAAGTAGAAGAGGGAGCAATAGAGCAGATAGCGAATGTTGCTTTTTTACCAGGTATATATTTGCATAGTATAGCACTTCCTGATATGCATTTCGGTTACGGATTTCCTATTGGAGGAGTAGCAGCTTTAGATTATGAAAAAGGGGGTCTTTCTCCTGGTGGAATAGGTTTCGATATTAACTGCGGAGTCAGATTGTTAAGAACAAACTTAACAGTGGAAGAAGTAAGACCGAAGTTAAAAGAACTTTTGGACTCTTTTTTTCATAGTGTTCCTTCCGGAGTTGGTAGAGGAGGAAAAGTTAGATTGACTTCCTCTCAACTGAACGAAGTTTTAGTTAAGGGTGCAGGATGGGCTGTTGAGAACGGATATGGAAAGAAAGAAGATTTGAATCGTTTAGAAGAGAACGGATGTATGAAAGATGCGAATCCAGAAAAAGTTTCGGAGAAAGCAAAGAAGAGAGGTGCTCCTCAAATCGGTACTCTAGGTGCTGGCAATCATTTTCTAGAGATCCAAAGAGTTGATAAGATATATCTACCTGAGATAGCGAAAGTCTTCGGGATAGAAAAAGAAGGACAAGTTATGGTTATGATCCATACAGGCTCGAGAGGATTTGGTCATCAAGTGTGCACAGATTATCTACGAATCTTAGAAAATGCCTTCAGGGATGAGATAAAAAAATTACCAGATCGTGAGTTAGTCTATGCCCCTTCTGGAACGAAAGAATGCGAGGATTATTATCAAGCAATGTGTTGTGCTGCTAACTTCGGTTTTTGTAACAGACATATGATAATGCATTGGGTAAGAGAAGCCATGAAAAAAGTTTTAGGAATGAAGGAAGAAGATGTTGGATTGGAGTTAGTCTATGGAGTTGCACATAACATAGGGAAGATAGAAGAGCATGAAATAGATGGAAAAAAAGTAAAAGTTTATGTCCATAGGAAAGGTGCTACAAGAGCGTTCCCTGCAGGACATCCTGAGATACCAGAAGATTATAGAAAAGTAGGACAGCCTGTGTTGATTCCAGGAGCTATGGCAAGTGCAAGCTATGTTTTAGTAGGTAGTAAAACAGCGAAAGAGACTTTCTACTCTACTGCACATGGAGCAGGAAGAGTCTTATCGAGAAGAAAAGCATTGAAGATGTTCAGAGGGGAAAGAGTTGCAAGAGAAATGCAAGAAAAAGGAATCTTGATAAGGGCTGCAAGTTGGAAGGTTGTGGCCGAAGAAGCATCCGATGTATATAAGAATATAGATGAAGTTGCTTTAACGACTGAAAAAGCTGGAATAAGTAAAAGAGTAGTGAGATTAACTCCTTTAGGTGTGGTGAAGGGTTAGTATTTGATTAAATATCAAGGATTACTTGAGCTCTCCATTTTCCATTTATTTTTTCGATTTTCATCTTATGATAAGTGCAAGCCTTCACATGAGTTCTTGTTTCATGTTTTTTAGTGTTTATCACTTCGCCCCTGCAATTGGCCTCTAACTCAAATTTTTGTCCATCCACTTTAACTTCAAATTCAGAGAATACCAAATTTTCTCCATCCACATAAACCAACAATTCATTAAGCCAATTGAACATCAAAGATTCAAGATCGTTTCCTTTAACTCCAACTCTTCTTTCAATTTTGGGTTTTATTTGTTTTGTGTTAATCATGACTTCAAACATAGCTAAGGCAGAATTAGCAAAAAGTTCATTCAGGTTTTTACCATAAGCCCAAAAGGCGACATCTGAA
>CAZQBB010000046.1:0-5123 GCA_964591915.1 uncultured archaeon | reverse complement strand
AACACAAGTTATAGAGTACATAAGGAAAATTTGGCTCGAGATGGGCTTCAAAGAGATGAAAGGTCCGATAATAGAAACGGCATTCTGGAATTTCGATGTACTATATGTTCCGGAAGATCATCCGGCTCGTGAAATGGCTGATACTTTCTACATGAAGGTTCCTGAGAAAGGAAAACTGCCAGAGCAAGATTTGGTTGAAGTCGTTAAAGCAACACACGAATACGGATGGACCTGTAATTCTACAGGGTGGCAATATGAATGGAATCCAGAGTTAGCTAGGAAATGTGTTCTTAGAACTCACACTACATCCTTGTCTGCTCGAACTTTAGCTAGGCTAAGAAAAGATATAGATGATAATGCACTACCAGCTAAGTATTTCTCAGTCGGAAGATGCTTCAGGAACGAAACCCTAGATTGGAAACATCTGGTTGAATTCTACCAAACTGATGGAATAGTTGTAGGAGAGGATGTTAACTTTCGTCATCTACTCGGATACTTGAAGAGATTCTTCTCAAGACTAGGTTTTTCGAGGGCAAGATTCAGGCCATCTTATTTCCCTTATACTGAAATGTCTGTGGAGATAGAAGTTTTTCATCCGGTTTATAAAAAGTGGGTTGAATTAGGAGGAGCTGGGATGTTCAGACCAGAAGTCGTTAAGCCTCTACTAGGAAGGGACATTCCTGTTTTAGCTTGGGGTCCTGGTTTTGAAAGATTAGTGATGATAAACTATGAAATAAAAGATATTCGTGAACTATACTGGAATGATTTGAAACAGCTGAGAGAAGCTAAGATTTGGCTATCATAGCCTATCGGAATAATTTTCTGGACTACTCGAGTACAAACGAAGGATTTTATCTTCAACTCTCCTAGCAAGATCATACTTTCCCATTTCTTTCAACAAGCCTTGTAAGAAAAAGAGAGAAGTAGTTGCTTTATCCCTCGATCTTTTCGAAAGAGCATCTGCTGCACAAACAGCATGATATCTACACAAGTAATCTTTACTTTTCCTAGGATCCTTCGTCAGGTAAATTCCCCAAAGAGCCAACCATATACTTTTCAGGTCGTCTAAGTTTTTGACTGATGGAAGTGCGATTCCTTTTATGTTCCTTTCAGCTTCTCTTCTAACTTTGCTCAACAAACTGTAGTTTCCTGAAATACGCAGAAGCATACAGAATTCTGAGTATCGATACGATATCTCGGTAGAATCTAATGAATGTAAAGCTTCCTTGAGTTTCTCTTGACATTCTATTAACCTTATATTTATGTTTTCTCTTAACTCCTTTTCTTTCATTTTCTCTAAGAAAGAAAACATGATTAAATTTTTAATGTTTTTTGTCGAGTAAAAAAATGTTAGACGTCTAACATAGAAGTTAAAATCAAATCGGTCTAAATTTCAATCCATAGTTTATTATTCCTTCTTTTCCGTTGGTGTAGATTTTTCTAAAGCATGCTTCAACTCTTCTTCCGATCTTCAAATCTTCTGGCTTATAATCGACTATCTGAGAAGTCAACCTAGGTCCATCGTCCAACTCGATTATGGCAACAGGGTAAGGTGCTTCTCTCTCAAAACCTGCCGGAGGAGTTCTTACTATCGTAAACGATATAATTTTTCCAGTTCTCTTAAGTTTTATTTCTTCAAGTTTTCCTTCTTTCCTGCAAACAGGACACAAATACTTTGGAGGATAGAACACATTCCCACAAGTCTTGCATTTTGTCCCTATGAGTTGATACCTCGGTTTTATCAAACGCCAGAACAACGGAACACTAGACTCATGCATCATATCACCTCGAAAAAATATGAACTACAGCAGTTGCGCCGGAACCTCCCACATTATGGGTTAATCCTATCTCAGCATCTTCAACTTGTCTTTTACCAGCTTCTCCTCTCAGCTGAAGTACTATCTCTATAGCTTGTTTTATTCCAGTTGCTCCAACTGGATGACCTACAGCCTTCAAACCTCCTGAGGTATTTATCGGTATCCTTCCCCCAATCTCAGTAGCACCTTCCTCAACCAATTTACCTCCTTCTCCTTTCTTACAAAATCCTAAATCTTCGATTGCAACTATTTCAGCTATAGTAAAACAATCATGCACTTCTGCAAGATCGACATCTTCAGGGTTTATTCCAGCTTGTTTGTAAGCCTCCCTAGCAGCCTTTACTGTAGCCTCCAAAGTTGTTAAAGATTTTCTGCTATGGAGTGCGAGAGTATCAGAAGCTTGACCAGAACCGATTATATAAACGGGATTGTCTGTATATTTTTTAGCTAATTCAGCTTTACAAAGAATCATAGCAGCCGCTCCGTCAGTTATAGGTGAGCAGTCCAACAAAGTTAAAGGATCAGCAATCATAGGAGAATTCAACACGTCCTCGACAGTTATCTCCCTACTGAACTGTGCTATTGGGTTGAGAGTAGCATTATGATGATTCTTGACAGCAACTTTAGCCATCTGCTCTCTTGTAGTTCCGAAATCATGCATATGTCTTCTTGCGATCAAAGCGTACAAGCCAGGAAAAGTTAAACCATAATATGCTTCCCATTCTTGATCCGCGGCTCCCATCAATGCTGTAGTAACTTTATCAGTCAATAAATCTGTCATCTTTTCTGCTCCACCGACCAACACTATCTCATTCTGCCCTGAGAGGATGGAGAAAATTCCTTCTCTTATGGCAATTCCTCCAGAGGCGCAAGCTCCCTCAACTCTTACTGCTGGTATGGATAATCCCAATTCTCCTGAAACTAAAGCAGCGACATGTTCTTGACCAACAAACCTTCCAGCAGACATGTTTCCTAGGTATATAGCATCTAAATCTCTGCCTCTTATTCCTGCATCTTCTATAGCTTTAGCTCCTGCCTCTATCCCTAATTCTCTTAAGTTCTTATCCCAATGTTCTCCAAATTTTGTTATCCCAACACCTATAACGGCAACTTTCATATTCCTCCCCTGAACTTTGTGTAAACTCCATAGGAAATGTATTCTTTGTTCTCGATGTAATCTTTAATTTTTTTCATTCCTTTCCTTTTCTCTTCTATCAACTCAGTCACTTTTATACTGAAAGAGTCGCTTCCAGCTCCAGAACCGTATGATGTGATGAGTATTCTTTCTCCTGGTTTAGCCACATCAAGAGTAGCAGCTAGTCCGAGTAACGAAGAACCAGAATAAGTGTTTCCTATCTTCGAAACCACAAAACCTGCGTTCAACTTATCTATTTCAAACCCTAACATCTTAGCGGCTCTCCTTGGGAATTTTCCGTTCGGCATGTGGAAAACTACATAATCAAAATCCGACTGTTTTAAATCGAGTTTTTCCATCAAACCTTTTGTAGCAGATATCACATGTTTAAAATAAGCAGGAATTCCAGTAAACCTTCCTCCATGTCTAGGAAATTCTTGAGTATTCCTTCTCCAGAAATCTGGAGTATCAGAGGAAAAAGAGAACGTTCCTTCTATTTCAGCTACAACTCCCTCCTTTCCTATGATGAAAGCGGCACCTCCAGCGGCAGCAGTATACTCTAAAGCATCTCCAGGTTTACTCTGAGCAGTATCGGCTCCTATAGCTAAACCGTAATCTATATATCCTCCCTTTATCAGGCCCATCACCATCTGAATCCCTGCAGTTCCTGCTTTACATGCAAACTCTGTATCAGCCGCAGTAAACTCTGTACCAGCTCCTATAGCCTCTCCTACTATAGTTGCTGTCGGCTTAACAGCATAAGGATGAGACTCAGAGCCCACATAGATAGCTCCTATTTTCCTAGGGTCTACTCTAGCCATTTTTAATGCGTTTAACGCAGCTTCCACTGAAATAGTTGCCGTGTCTTCATCTATAGCAGGAACAGATTTTTCTTCCACTCCCAAACTTCTCTTGATACTCTTTCCGTCTTTTCCCCATATCCGAGCAATTTCTTCAACTTTTATTCTGTACCTAGGAATATAACCTCCATATCCCACGATGCCAACCATAATTTTTCACTATAATGTTACATTTTTAAATGCTTTTATATACAAAAGAAAAATAACTCTTTTTATTGAGAATAAACCACTTAAAAGTCCTCGTGATACACATGAAGAGATTGATGATTAAATACGTTGATAAAGAAGAAATGGAAAAACTTAGGAAGAAATATTCAAAAGCACAGTACTATGAGTCTAAAAAATACATAAAATTAAGAATCTCTCCTCGCGAAGAAATAAGGTGTTTAAAGGAATAGGTCAAATCCTTTTGAATCCTTTCTCTAGTTCTGGTATATCTTCTTTTTCAGTTTCTTCATTCCTCGATCTTATCAGTTTGTAGAAAATTCTTCTTTCATCTTTTTCTGAAACTCTTTCTTCGAAAGCTTTCTTGTTAAGCCAGAGTAAGAATCCTTTTCTCCTTTTTTCTAATTCCTTCCCGACCCTATAATAAAAGTTGTAATCATCTGGGGAAGCCTTCATCACGTTCATGAGAACTTGCTTCTTAAACGTTTCATTTTTCTCCTTGAGCAATTCTTTTAACACATCATAAGAAACTACTTCACAGAATATTTCTTGTCCCAGATCATCGTTTAAATGACAAAAACTGTGAGCTATACCGTGTAAAGCATACTGTAAGCCAACAAAATAGTTTTTATTCAATAAGTCTGAATTCAGGCAAACGTATCTTTTGTTCTGAAGAATGACGAAGAATTCGTCACAATCATCCTTTTTTGGGAATTTGAAAATTCTAATCCTCAAGCTGTTTAAATCTCTGTTTCCAAAATAAGGCGGAGCAAAGCTGAGAATGTTAGTCTTAAGACTTTTCAAATCTCTTTTCAATCTCTTCACGTTTTTCGGATCTTGAATCATTTTGACCTTAATGCGAGGAAACATTCTCATCACCCATGAACTCTGGAAGATATTCCAATACTTGAACTTCTCTCTTGCAGGTAATCCTGAGTTTTCAGCTTGGAGCGTACTCTTCATCTGTTCCTCAGCAATCCTATAACTCATCATCCTTCACTCATATTGAAAGCTAAAATATTTATATTTAACTGTGTTAATTTTAATTAACTTAAATAACTCAAAACGATAAAAATGGAAACGTTAGAAGAACCAACAAGAGAATTTTTAATAAGAGAAATAAGGAAACCTGTCAGAAAAACTCTC
>CAZQBB010000045.1:0-5147 GCA_964591915.1 uncultured archaeon | reverse complement strand
GTTTCCCCACATAATCTTCCCGATAGTTTCTTCAAGAAATACGGAAAGATTGGAAATAAAATCTATGAAGAGATTCGTAACTTATTCGAATTTTTTTACAACGGAGCAATAATAAAGAAAAAATACATTCTACTACATGGCGGATTACCAGTAAACCTTGAATCGATCGAGGATTTAGAATTCGCTCATAAAACTCATCCACTCAAACCATTCTTAGAAGAGATACTTTGGAATGATCCATCTGAAGAAATAAGGGATTTTTATCCATCACCAAGAGGGGCAGGGAAGATTTTTGGGATAAACGTGACAAAAAGAATTCTCAAAAAAATCGGAGTTAAAACTCTTATAAGAAGTCACGAAGCTTGTGAGGGTGTTAAGGTTAACCATGAAGGAATGATCTTAACCCTATTCTCGAGAAAAGGAAGTCCTTATTTTAATTCTCGTGCAGCATACTTAAGATTAAACCTTAAAGAAAAAGCAAGAGACGCATACGAGTTAAGCAGAATTGCTATAAAATTTTGAAAAACTACACTATCTTTTAATTTTAACTTTTACCTATTTTTAGTATGCTTAGCTTAGTTGGTTTAGGATTATGGGATGAAAAAGATTTAACTCTAAGAGGGTTTGAGAGAGCAAGAAAAGCTGATAAGATCTATCTCGAGTCCTACACGTCAAAATGGCATGGAAAGATTGAAAACTTGGAGAAAATATTCGAGAAGAACGTAGTTCAACTTGAAAGAAATGATTTGGAAGAAAAGGCAAAGAAAATAATAGAAGAAGCGAAAGATCTGAACATTGTAATTCTTGTTCCAGGAGACCCCCTGATAGCCACAACACATTCATCTTTGTTACTAGAAGCAAAAAAAGAGGGAATAAAGACTGAAGTCATACATAACGCGTCTATATATTCAGCTATAGGAGAGACTGGCTTGCATGTTTACAAGTTTGGAGCTTCAGCAACTATTCCATTCCCGGAAAAAACAGGAGAAATATTGCCTGTTTCCACCTATGAAACATTAGAGGAAAACAAAAAAAGGAACCTTCATACTCTTTTATTCTTGGATATAATGGGAGAAAGAAGCATGAGTCCGAACGAAGGAATGAATATAATGTTAAAAACAGAAGAAGTGATGAAGAAGAAAGCGTTTACTGAAGATACGTATATTATCATCCTCGGGAGAGCAGGCAGCGAAAAACCGTTGATGGTCTACGGAAAAGTTAAGAATTTACTCGGAAAAGATTTTGGAGACCCTCCCTTCGTCATCATAGTTCCAGGAGAACTTCATTTCACAGAGAGAGAGTATCTTCAAATTCATAGGATCGATTGAATGAAGGACAAAGTTTCGAAGAAAGAAATACTCAAATGGTTGAAGAGGATGAAAAAAGAACTAGAAGATGTGAAAGTTAGAGATGAGAAGGGGAAGGAATTCTTAGAAAACATGAACGCTTACGTTAATGATTGTGAACATTTCCTTAAGAAGGGAGAGCTAGTTCTCAGTTTTGAGTCTATCATATGGGCATGGGCCTATCTTACCATAAGTAAGGAGTTAAAACTTCTTGAATGAGAAAGTTATTAACAGAAAAAACCAAATTATCTATATGATTGAGATACTTATTGGAGTAGTGGCTTTGATGGTTGCCATTCTTGGAATAGCTGTCTTACGAGAAAGAAATCGAACATCATTAGAGAGAGTCAGAACAGCAGTAGAAAAAGAGATCGAATTGAGGAGGAAGATAGAAGAGTTATACAACGACCCGAGTAAGTTGAGGGAAGTTATAGCTGATGTACAGAAGATAAGACCTTATTCTCAAGGTGCTGTAAAGGATATCTATAACCAGCAGAAAAAACTTCAAGAAGTAGCTAGAAGGTACAACATAAACTTAGAAGATTATCGAGATTTGATAGTTAGTGGTGAGAAGTTGAGAGAAGCTTTACTCTTGCTGTATGAAAAAAGATACAGGATAACCGAAGAAGAGTTCAAGAAGAGATTGGGAGAGATACTCTACACCATCTCTAAAGAAAGAAAATGGTTCTACAACATGAGACGTGCATAAACTACTCAAACATAGATTGTGCTTGAAGGTTCTTGTAGTCTATATACGAGTAAAGAATGATACAAAGAATTAGGAGTACAAAAGAGAAAACCTCGTTTTTCATCCAGATCCAAAAGATAAGTATACAGAAGATCGCGATATCAAAAAGCTTGAAGAGTATGAAACTATCGACATTATCCCTCAACAAATCCCTGAGTATGGGATTACCTTCGATCTTATACCCTCTTTTCCTGAAAGTCCTTAAAGTTATTAAAATATCAAGAAAGTTGAGGGCAAGGAGGATCAAAAAAAGTAACAAAATATACATGATAAGAATTTTTTCTGGAGAATTTTAAATGTTTTAAAAATAGATACTTGAGGATAGAAAACTTTAAATACCAAATGTAATATCTACTGAATAGTGATAAAATGAGTGAGTTTAATCCAAGTAGACTTGAAGAACCTTTATATCATCAACAGAGAATTGGGGAGATGCAAGAGATCGAGAAAAAATTATCTACTGTCAAAAAAGCCTTAGAAGCTAGTTATAAGAGAGAAGGGCAATTAACACAAGCACAGCTTGAAGCAGCTTTGAAAATTTACACACCTGAAAAAATTCTCCAACTCATAAAAGATTATCAAGTGACAAGAGCTGAAAAGTTAAAGGAAGAATTGGCTTATGTTAAAAGAGTTTTAAAAGGTGCTCTAGAACTCGGAAAAGTTCAATACCAACAACTTTTAAAACAACAGAAAGAAACTCCAGAAAAAATGCTACAACTAGTAACTCAGATGAAATTATATGAAGAGCTAAGAATGAAACTCGACAAATTAATTTAATAATGGAAGCTTACTCTCCAAGTAATTTAACCTCTCTTATACCTTCCTCTCCGCTTACAAGCCAGTATAGAACTATTAAAGTTATCACTATCAGGACTATCAGTGCGACATCTTCTCCACTCAAACCAAAAGAAGGCCCTGCAATCTCACTAAACCAAGTAGCGGTTTGAGCACTCGAGAAGAACAATCCGAGAACAAAAAGGAAAGCCACTATTATAAGTAGGGGGATTGCCTTCTTTCCCAACCTTTCCCAGCCTTCTCTTGATGTGATGAATGGTCCTAAGAGTAAACCAACGACTAGAACAAATACTAAAAGCGTAACCAAACCTACCGAGGCCTCAGCAAAGAAAGTTGCAAAAAAAGTACTGATTGAAGTCGCAAAAGGAGAAAACACAACTACATACAACGAGATTACAATTGCGATTAAAGCATTTATCTTGTTCGCTTTACTACCCTTTCCAAAAACTTGAGTCTTGGCTAATAACGCATAGAAAAGTGCAAATACAAGGAGGAATGGTAAATAAAGAGTATATATCTCAGCAGACCCCAACAGACCCGCTATATATCCAGGCATTCTTCATTCCTTCTTTTCTTCTTTAGGTACTGAAACTTCGGGTTTCTCGTATACAATAAATATTATCGGGATTATTAATAAAACTATCACTGCTATAGTTAAGAGTATATCTTGAGACACTCCTTCCCATACCTGTGGCCCAAAAAGAACATTCCATAACCCACTCGTTCCTAGGATTATGAATGCAAAGAATATACCTATTGCTACAACAGACCATGTTTTATTACCTTTGAACACATTGTTAGCCAAATATTCAGAGAGGTTAGGAGGAAGGAACATTCCGACTATCATCAAGGCAAGCATGAAAACAAGAGTAACTACAAGTCCTTGAGTGAAGAAAGTGGAGAGTTGGGTTTGAATATCAACACCCGCCAATACTGGATAAGCCCAGACCATAAGAGAAGCCACTAATGCGACGACAGCATTAACTGCCACATTCCTTTCAGGTTCTCCGAAGACTCGAGATTTTCTTAAAAGTCCGTAGAATATGGCTGATGTCAGTAAGTATGGGAAGAGAAACTTAAATGCTCCTATTTCTCCTAACTTTTGAATGACTGGTGTGAATACATCTGGCATTCACTTACCTCCTTCACTTCTTTGAACAGCAACGAGTATAAGGATTCCGATTATGAGCGCCACCAGTATAGTGGTCAGGGTAATGACATCAGATTGTATTCCCGTTGCAGGACCAGCTGAAAGGATTCTATACAATCCGCTAGTGAAAAACAGTCCTCCTACGAATATGCCGAGAAATATCCATATTATGTTGCTACTCTTCTTTTCAGCTAAAATTTCCGGAAATTTTGGATAGAACATGCTAGCAGCTATTAAACCAAAAAGGAAGACCAGTATGATAACACTTCCTTGCATTATGAAAGTCGAAAGAGGAGTCCCTATCTCAATGGCATAGGAAGTTGTAAAATAGCCCCAGATGAAGAAAGAAGTTGTCAAAGCTATTACTGCGTTTACAAAAGGACCGAACATTCCAGATTTTTTTAACAAACCCCAGAACACTGCTGCAGTTAGAATCCAGGGGAGAAGAAAACTGAAAACCCCTAGACTAGCTAATTTTTCTATTACTAATTGAAACGGGCTCTGCATACTCTTCATACAATAATTTGTAAGCTTGGGATAAATATTTTCTTAGCCCTCTTTCTTGAGTCTTTGAACTAAATCAGTTAATGATCTTACACTGTCTATCAAGGCTGGTAATGCATCTTTGAATGCTTTCTCTAAACTACTCAACCTTCCGTTCAACTCATCCATCGAATCCTTAAGAGAATCTATCTTATCCACTATCGTCTGTTCAGCTTGAGCTCTCCCTTTAGATAGAATCGAAAATTGATGATGTAAGTTGGATATCTCTCTTTCGAGGTTTGCATATTTCATCCTTATTTCGTTCAACTTTTGATCAACCTCTTGCATCTTGTCTTCGACTATAGATTCAACTATCTCCTCGGTTCCATACTCTTCTTGAGGATATTCAAAAGATCTTTCAGGGACTTCTAAAGGAATCCCTTCACTTTCTTCTTTCCTCGGTTTTATTTCATTCAAAGTCGGTAATTCAGTTGGAGTTTCAGGCTCTCCAGTAACTCCTATTTTTAAAGCTTGAGTAAGCGCTCTATCTATTTCTTCAGCTGAAAAACCTTCCTTCCTTAAGACATCGATTATCTCTGGTTCTGAAAATCCTTTTTCGCTGAGC
>CAZQBB010000044.1:3639-5214 GCA_964591915.1 uncultured archaeon | reverse complement strand
GGATGATGAACTCATTCTGATGAAAGGAGAAAAGAAGATAAACGTGAAAATAGTGAATGATACGAGCGAATTAAACAGAATTCTCGATTCGAGAAAGGACATATACTTCGTATGTGCCTCTAAAACTCTGAAGAATTTTGTGATCGAGGGATCAGCAAGGTATAGCTTTGAAAGAAAAGCTCCCCTTGTTCTTTACATAAGCGAACTAAAAAATCTAAAGAATGGAAAATTTTTTGAAAAAATAGAGTTTGAACCTTGTTAAGTTCTCTATGAAGCCATGAATTTCTTTAACTTCCTCTTCAATTCTCTGAAAGCTAAGTTTGCGGTCTCTAGATCTCTAGCTCCAGTTAAGACTATCTTTCCACTCGAGAAAATCAGGAAAGCAACTTTTGGTCTGTTAAGCCTCAATACTAATCCTGGGAATTGTTCGGGTTCGTATTCTGTGTTTTCAAGTACAAGAAGTTTATCAAGATTCACTCTTTTTCCCAGGCTTGCTGTTAACACGATGTTCTGAACGACTATCTTCGGTTTCTTCGTTTTTATTCCGATCGACCTCAACTTCCTCAGAACTATGTTTATCACCCTTCTCGTCTCTTCCATACTAGTAGCTCCTGTACAGTTCATTTTTCCGCTAGAAAAAATCAAGACAGAAGCCTTCGGGTTTTTTACTTTGAATACTAATCCTGGGAATTGTTCGGGTTCGTATTCTGTGTTTTCAAACTTGCCAGCAACTTTTCCGAGATCAACTTTATCAGCAAACTCTACCGACACAACCATGTTCCTTATTTTCAGTCCTTCTTTTGTCATAGAATCTAATAGAATTTTTAAAAGCTTAAATTTAACTCAAAAAGAAATTTAAGCCTTATGTCTCATGTACTTATCTTCCCATCTTTCAAACTCTTCTTCACTTATCAATTCCTTCTCTTTTCTTCTCTTCCTTCTCTTTATTCCATATTTTTTTCTCAATTTCAAACCAACAGCGATACCAAAAAATAGACCAAACAGATGAGAAATGTATGCCACTTTATCTGGATTCATAATTCCGACAAAATTTAAAGCAATCCAGAATATGATAGCAAACATCATGTACATCGGAACTCCCCATATCCAAACAACCATTCTTGGTCTCAGAACTCCTAAAATCCCAAGAATTCCGAATACAGCTCCAGAAGCCCCTATCATCGAACTGTAAAACTTAAGACCACCCAACCCAGCTACTATTCCTGAAATAAAAAACACGACCAGAAAATTCCTGTATCCGATTATTTTTTCTAAGATGGAACCGAAAAGAACTAGGGCAAAAAGGTTAAAGAACAAATGTTTTGGGTTTTCATGAAGAAAAACATAAGTCAATAGAGTCCATGGTTTAAGGATAATTTCAGAAGAACTCAAAGCAAAATTTTCGAAAAAATTCGGGACAAAAATCTCTAAAGAATAGAAAATCACGCAGATTATGCTGATCCATACAGCACAAAACCTGAATTTTTCTTTCTTCATGATCTCCTGAGAAACTATATTTCTACTTTTCTAGAGTTGATGTAGAGTCTGGTTTGAACTCCTTGATAGAATACTGAA
>CAZQBB010000044.1:0-3629 GCA_964591915.1 uncultured archaeon | reverse complement strand
TGAATTGAATGCCATAGCTAAAGAAAAAACAAGAAAATATGGAATGAAATAAGGAGAGGAAAGCGAAGTAGAGATTTCAGGAATGATTGTTTTAATCAAGACTTCTTCATTCGTCACATTTTCATACATCTTCGTTTCAACAGGAGTTATACTCCCGAGGAAGTAAAAGAACATAGGTAGAGCGAATATTATAGTGATTACAAAATATATTGCAACAACTATTAACCACGTAACGAAAACTTCTAACGGGTATCTTAAGAAAACTCTAAAACTCCTCTTGAAAGAATCCAGACATTTCTTCTTATCGACTATTATAACAGGGTATAAGAGGAAAAGGATTAAGTTAACCAGAAAGACGAATAAACTTCCTATATAGCGTGGAAGTGAAACGATGAACACTATTATCCCGTAGAGTATTAAGGCACAGAACATAGTCGGGTATCGAGAAGCAGAATACTTAAAACTCTTCGTTAAGGATCTTTTCTTAGGATGGAACCTTGCTTGGTCTATTATAGCCCCTTTTATCCAGAGTTGTATTAAACCGATTATGATGAATACAGGAATCGATATGCCCAATGAAATGAATAAGTCTGAAAAATTTGCCCTCGTAGTCACCAAATCCAGAATCTTCCTGAAAAAATCCACGACAATGAAAGATGCCACAGAATAAGTAACAAAATAAGGTAAGATTCTTTTACCTGAGAACGCAAATTTAAATCCTTCACTTATACTTCTAGTTATCATCAATTAATTATTAGATTTGATGACTTAAAAAGCAAACTAATTCCTAAAGTTTATCCCATCTACTGATATTCTGTTTTTTCCTTTTCTGAACTTAACCCCGAGTATTTTTTCGATGACTTTAATGTTCGTTTGAACATGATCTGTGAACTCCTCTATACTGATTTTTGACTCACCCTCAGCTAAAGCTAGGAACGGAAGAATTTGATCTGCCATATGTTTATCCAAAGCAGCATTTGATTCCAAAGATTTTATCAAGGATTCAGCAGCTTTATTTCCAACTATTTCAGCCCTTAAACCCCTTTCACCAAGACAATCCCCTCCTAGTATAGAATTCTCACAAATAGCAACACAAGTTATACTCGTCCCTGGACTCAAAGAATCGACTTTTTTAGAGTTGATGATGACTTCAACATCAGGATAATGCTGTTTAAGAATCTTTAAAGCAGACTCAGCTTGCCTCTCAGCTATTCTTTCTGGTAAACTTCCACAAACAGAATCGATGATTATCCTTTTGATTTCTCCTCTTTCATGACAAACGAATGATTTTAGCCTGTTGATTGGGTTGGATTCAACTATAACTTTTCCTCCTCCTTTTGGATAATAGCCATGCTTTATTATTTTCAGGCTTAAATCAGCTCCCATCTTGTTGAGTAAAGGAAAAGTCACTCTTTCCGTGTATTGGATTGGAGGAGCCCATTTTCCCTCAGTTCCTCCTTTTATTTCGAGTTTAACTCGTTTTTCACTGAAAATTAAGATTGGAGTTAAGGTTTGTAGCAGGAGACTTATACTTCCTGCAGTTCCTATGTCTATTCTTTTATCTTTTACTTCTAATTTTCTTGGTTTGAATTCAACTTCAAGAGAATTCTCTCTTAAGCCTTTGATCTCAGCATCACAGAAATCTCCAGCTATCCTGATCCCCATCATATGCTGGGGTCTTAATCCAGGCTTTGCTCCCCTCTTCCCCTTTCTTATGTTTATTATCCTTACTGGTTTGAGGATTAAGGCAGACAAACCTATGGCAGTTCTTAAGAGCTGGCCCCCTCCTTCTGAACCATCTATAATTATCATAAGAATAAATTAAGAGCTCTAGAATAAGAAGTTAAAAATTATCTCAAATCTTTAAGAATCTGGGAAGCGTATTCAGTTATCTTCTTGTTAACGTTCATCTCTGCCTTTTTTATCTTCTCCTTAACAGCAGGATTATTTCCCATCGTCTGTTTAATAGTCCACAAGATGAGTAAGTTATTCTGAAGCTCTAACCAGAAGAAAGCTTTTTTCAAGAATTTCTCCATTTCTTCTTTACTTTCAGCTCTTAAAGCCTCATTCTTCCAAGTCTGGTAATGAGTAGAGCAAGTTTTTATTATCTCTCTAGGTTGCATTTTCATGTTGTTACTATTAAAAAGTACTAATATTTAAATGTTACTATTGTTTAGTGAATAAATCCAGAATATAAATCTCAAAAATTAAAGAATAATCATGGTCAAACCACCTTTAGAAATCATCGCTGAGATACTCCTTTATCTCATAACCAACTCCGTAAACACGATGATCGTACTTTCAAAATTGCTGGGAGAACTTTTTGTATCACTTATTTGGAGTGCTCAAACGGGTTTTTGGGCCTTCCTAATCGCAGTAACGATAGGAGGTGTTTTTATTATTCTCATGTTCAAGTTTCTTTTCAAGACTGGCACTTCTCTGCTAAAGATAATAGCAATTTATATAATCCTCTCAATAATCCTCTTCTTCTTGATCTTCTTTTCATACTAGTTTAAACACCCTACTATCTATAGGAGCGGTCGCATCAAACCCGTATTCTTCCCTAAGTTCCTCTGCATATCTTACTGTGTTATCTCCGTGTACACAGAATATCTTCTCAGGGTTTAGACGTCTCGCAAATCTGAACAAGTCCGTTCGAGAAGCATGAGAGCTGAAATCGAACTTCCTAACATTCATCTTAACCTCTAGATCTAAATCCTCATGGAGATAATGTCCAGTTTGGAGAAGTAATGCTCCTTCAGTTCCAGGAACTTGAAACCCTGTGAGGATCAGAGAGCAGTTCTTCTTATCATAAATTCTCTCCAGATAATCGACTACTGGACCACCCGAGAGCATTCCTGATGTGGTCAGTATGATGCATGGTCTTTTAACGATTTTCTTTCTCTTTAATCCACGAGTGACAAACTCTACATTCAGCCTGTGTAAGGCTTTCTCAACCTGATTATAATCTCTCAGAAGTCGAGGGTAATCATTGATTATCCTCGTGGCTTTTTTTGCCATTCCGTCGATGTAGATATCTTCTTCGATCTCATACTCGTCCAATATCAAAAGAACTTCTTGGGTTCTAGCTATAGCAAAACAGGAAATTAAAGCAATTCCATCGTTAGCTATTGTTTCCTCTATCACGTCTATCATTTTTCTCTCTTCTTTTTCTCTGTCTGGATGTTCTCTTTGTGCGTAGGTCGATTCTGTTATCAGGATATCAACCTGAGGCAAATCCAGATCAGCTCCTTTTATAAGCCTAGTATCTTGAAGGTTGAAATCGCATGCGTATAGAATCTTTTTTCCTTTTATTTCGAGGAGATACATAGCACTTCCTGGGATATGACCAGCGTCAAAGGCCGTCACTCTTATGTTACCGACGTGGAAAGGTTGCCTGTATTCTATATTCTTGAAATGACGAATCGCTTTATTCACATCTTTCTTCGAAAACCTTTCTTCCTCTCCTTCATGTCTGGCTATTTTCAAGGAATCTAAATAGAGCATCTTAGAGAATGGTTTGGTTATGTTAAGAGCATAGACAGGACAATCCTTTCCTTCGTGGAAAAGAATAGGAATGGCTCCTGAATGATCCAGATGAGCATGGGAGAGTAATACTGCATTAATTC
>CAZQBB010000043.1:0-5216 GCA_964591915.1 uncultured archaeon | reverse complement strand
TTTTAAAAACAATTACACAACTTTTCTGACGATAGGAAATGTTACAGTTTTAGAGAATGACACAACTGATGAACAATTAGTTGATATAACGAACTTAACACTTTCGAGCAAACTCAACTATACAGCCTTAAGTGAAAAAACTATCCCGATAAGATTAGGAACAAAAGCTTTTACTACAACAATGAAAGGAAATGCGGATGTTATTTTGATAACCGATATTTCTGGGTCAATGGATTGGGAGTTGAATGGAAGTGATACAGGAGTTGAAAGATCTTGCGACGACCCAAAGCTCTATGATGGAGATACAAAAAGAATAAGTTTAGCCAAGTGTTTAGCGAAAGAGTTCGTGGATATAATTCTGAATTCTAGTGGAAATAGGATAGGTCTTGTTTCATACAGAGAAAATGTTGAGGCTCACCATAGTTTATCCATGAACAAAACAAGTCTGTATGAACAAATAGATGCCTATGAGGCTGAAGGGGGAACTTGCATTTGTTGTGGTATAAATGAAGCATATGAAATATTAGAAACTGAAAGTAATGAAACAAGACAAAAATTTATTGTCGTGATGACAGATGGTATACCCAGTCATAAATGTGCGGATAGTGGTTGTGAGGGAAACAAAACTAAAGGAGTCTTTGAATATGATTGTTATGGTTGGGGTTGTTGCTGTCCTGCCGATCCTGTATCAGGAAGTGGTTGTGATACATCTTTTGGATACTGTTACTGGTATGGTTGTGATTATTGCAAGTGTATGTGTGAGATGGAGAATGCCAACTATTCCTCTTGTAGAGCTCATGAAGATTTAAATACTACAGTCTATTCAATTGGTTTTGGTCCTGTAGCTAATTGCCCGATGGGTAATTGGACTCTTCAAGCAATAGCAAACTGTGGGAATGGTTCATACTATGCAAGTACTAATGCTACTGAACTGGAAGAAATTTATCAGAATATTTCAAAAGAAATCGTAGAGATAAGTTATACTGCTCAGATAATAGAGATAAAAGGAAAGATTGCAAGGAATAATGTTCTTTATCCAGATTCCTACATAGAATTCAATTTTGTTCCTACAGTCATTCCAGAAGAATACGGAGAAATATCACTAACTAAAGAAACTCCAAGATTTGGTGGTAGTATAGATGTTCCCTATAAGGAAGGATGGTTCAATGTTTCTGAAGATGTAAGAGTAGTTGATGTTAAAATAACTTCTTACTCTTCAGAATATTGGACAGATAGAGTCTGGATAAATTCCAGTGTTACAGGAAATTGGAGAAAAGTTTATGGATTAGGAGATTATGCAGAAGATTATTCAAAATTGGGTGATCCGTACATAGTTTCAATACCGGCAAACCTTATAGGAGTGGGGAACAACTCGATAAGAATAGGAACAGGTATAAGCCCGAGTGAAGCTAAAGGAGGTTCTCCAGATGATAGGATTATTTACACGATTCGCTTCAAAGGATCTGTGAATTATGGAGACGTATTTAACAGTTCCAATGAAGCTGTGGATGACGCTGTTAATAGATTGATTGAGAAAGTGGGAGATTACGTAAACATAGGATCGGAAGATATCATAACTCAGAACAAAACCATAGGTGGTATCCAATGGCTCTGGGGACCAAGTTTGTTAAAGGTAATCGTGTGGAAAAAATGAAAATTGTAATGATAATTTTTACAATATATTTATGTTTTTTACCCATCCGTTCAATATCAGCACAAGTTTCGGTCCCTTCAGCAACGGAAGAAGAGATTGGTAAAATTAAGAAAGATCTTTTGTTAGACATACCGATATCCGATGTACGGGCTGTTGAAAGAGCAAAACAAGAATTAGGAGTCACACAAGATCCTGCTGGAGTTTCACTCATATCTTATACTGAAAGAAATGAAAGTAGGTTAGCTTGGGATATAACGTTTGATGATCCTATCAATAAAGAAGTTCTGATCGATGTCATTAACGGGAATGTTTTGTCTGTGAAATCTATTACTTTTGAAGAAAGATTGAAGAGCAGAATCTTTGAAATGTTAAAAGATAGATTTTTGATAGTATGTTTGACGTTCTTGATTGTTTGTTTAATGATCATAAAATTAATGAAAAGGAAGAAAGAAATTTCAAGTGAAGTTAAATGAAAGGAATTGTATTCAGCTTTATCATTTTCTTTCTAGCTGTTACAGTAATAGCATTACTCCTTTTACAAAGAAGTCTAATATCCAGCAGATTAGAAGAAATCTTTGTAGAAGAAAGAATAACCTCTATGAACAGTCTCCATGAAAGTATAGTTCGAGATTTAGGAAAAGTTACGGAAATAATCATGAGAAGAGCTATCGTTGTAGCAGCAAGTCATGTGATCTCTGAAGGAAGTGGATTGGATAATGCAACCTTGAGACTTGAAGAACTTGTTCTGAACGGAACATTGAATCAAACTCCAGAATCCTTAATGGAAAATTCGACCCTTTCTGATTGGATCAAAAAAATGGAGAGTGTTAGCATAATCAAAGGATTTTACTCTAACCTGACCCTTTTGGATTTAGAGATAAAGCCATACGATAGTTGGAATCTCCTGGTTAGAATAAATCTTTCGATTAACATAACCGACAAACAAGGTGTTGCAAGTTTAACCAGAAATGAAACAATTGATACACTTGTTTTTTTGGAAGGATTGGAGGATCCTCTCTCTCCGCTTAACACTGAAGGAAGAGTGACGAATACCATAAGAAAAAGTCCTTTCGATGGAAACTTTACACAATTACTATTAATAGGGAATGGAGGGAATGGTTGGGCTTATGCAAACGTAACGAATAACATTGCAAATAAAAATGGAAAGATACTGGTAGTCCATAACGCGAGTGAAGTGGATTTGAGTGGAGTAAAAGGAGTTATTTCTGAGACGGATATACTAATCCCAATAACTGTTCCTTATGTTGTGAACTCTTCTGCTTTAAGTTTAATCCCGAGTAATATCAATCTTCTATTAGATGGAGATAACGGTAAAGTATGGTTTATAGATAATTTCAAGAAGCACGTAGAAAATTCTTACTATTATTCGAGCAATAATGGACCAAGTTTTCTTGACAGACTCGAAGGAAACTTAACTTGCAATTATTGTTCATTAACACCAAACATAATAGGATTAGAGAGTTTTGTGAATAAGAAAGAGTTAATCTCTTTAGGTTTACCGATTGTTGAAAATAAAACAAACATAGATTATCTCTATTTTTCTGAAAGTTTTGTAAGTGGTGAAAAAGTAAAGGGAATAACTGATGATTTCAATTATTTCAGAATAGATAGTTCACATCAACCTATCTATGGTGTGGAATTTATAATAGAAAGCTAAATTTTTATTCTTTTAGTAGAAAGTTAATCTTATGAATGGATTGATATCCTTTAAGAGATCAAGAAGGTCATTTTTAGGAAATTACATCCTTGGGATATGTCTGCTCCTTCTCCTTCTTTTACTCAATTCTCTCTTTCGTGTACACACATTAATCACGTATTTTCTCGTTTGTGTGATCTTCTTATTCATTTTTGAACCAGAAGGGAGTATACTTTACAGAACTTATTGTATAGGAGAGACTCATGTGTACGAAATAAAAGGAATTCTCTCAAAAAGAAAAACCTCGATTCCCTACAATTCCATAGCTAACACAGTCTTAAAGAAAGGAGTTATCGGAAGATTATTCAACTTTGGCGATATAATCATCTCTGGATTTTCTGGTAATATAATTTTTAAAGGAGTGGTCAATCCTGATGAAAAATTCAAACTCATAGAAAAAAATATAGAAAAATCAAGAGAGTAGAATGAGAAAAGTTTATATCGAGAGTTACGGTTGTTCTGCTAATCATTCAGATACAGAGATAATGTTAGGTCTATTAAGAGAGAAAGGTTTCAAGATCGTCAATATCCCAAAAATTTCGAACATCAACATAATAAATACATGCGTGGTTAAGACTCCCACTGAAAACAGAATGATATTCCGGATGAAAGAGTTGTCAAAACTTAACAAACCTTTGATTGTTGCAGGTTGTATGCCAAAAGTAGAAAGAAGGGTTATAGAAAGGATTAATCCTCATGCATCTTTAATCGGGCCGAATTCAGTCGAGAAGATAGTACACGTAGTCGAAGAAACTTTAGAAGGAAAAAAAGTTGTTTTTTTGGGAGATTCAAAAAAGCCTAAGCTCTGCTTACCAAGAGTGAGGAAAAATCCAGTAATACACATATGTCAGATATCTTCAGGTTGCTTGAGTGCATGCTCTTTTTGCATAGTGAAAAATGCAAGAGGTAGTTTACTCAGTTATCCTCCAGAACTGATAATTAAAGAAATCAAAAAAAGTCTGAAAGAAGGTTGTAAAGAAATTTGGATCACATCTCAGGACTGTGGTTGTTGGGGAAAAGATATAAATTCTAGTTTACCTGAGTTGTTGTTCTTAATCGACAAAATTGAAAGAAACTTCTTCGTCAGAGTAGGAATGATGAATCCAATGCATGTTAAAGATATGGTTGATGAACTAATAGAATCTTTCAGATCAGAGAAAATATTTAAGTTCTTTCATCTTCCAGTTCAATCCGGCTCGAATAGAATCCTGAATAGAATGAATCGAAACTATTCAGTTAATGATTTTAAAAGAATCGTAAAGAGGATAAAGGATGAGTTTCCTTTCTCTACGATTTCAACTGATGTAATAGTAGGATTTCCGGGGGAAAGAAAAATAGATTTTGAGAAAACAGTCAAACTCCTAAAAGAAATTAAGCCCGATGTTGTTAACATCTCCAAGTTTGGCCCAAGACCCGGAACTTTAGCTGCAAGTATGAAAGGGTTACCAAGAAAAATTATTGACGAAAGAACAAAGTACTTGACTAAAATCGTTGAGAGGATTAAGTTGAAAAATAATGAAAAATGGTTGGGATGGAAAGGAAAAGTTCTAGTAGATGAGAAGGGGGATAAAAACATGATGGGAAGAAATCTTGCCTACAAACCGATAGTAATGAGAGGAAGAATAGGAACATTCAAGGAAGTTAAAATTACCGAAGTACGTTCAACTTATTTGATAGGAGAATTAATCTAGTGTAGATACTTCTAACATAAATCAAATAAAAAATAGAAAAGGAAAAATAAGTAAGTTAAGGAGTTTTATCTCCTTCTTCTTTTCTTCTTCTTAGCTCCTCTTCTAGCTTTTCTTCTTGCAGCCAATTATTTCACCTGTAATTATTTTTATCAAT
>CAZQBB010000042.1:0-5233 GCA_964591915.1 uncultured archaeon | reverse complement strand
TTAATTTTTGCCATTCTTACAATTTTCATCTTAGAATTAAGAGTTACTTTCACTACTCCGATCAATTTTGGTGATGAAGGTTGGCATACGAGAATGGCTCAATGGATAGGTGAAGAGAAGGAATACCCAGTATGGGTTCCTTTTGCTGGAACAAAATTAATAAAACAGAACTTTGCTAGGCCGCCGCTATGGAATCTTCTAGAAGGTAGTTTTTTTCTTCTGCTTGGATTTCATGAAAGTATCGTTAAATTATTGACACCATTCATTGTTTTTCTTCAAGGGATAGTTGTTTATATTCTAGTTAAGAGATTATTCGGAGAGAAAGTAGGCTTCATCACATCTATAATTTCTATAACAGTACCTTCATTTGTGACTTATTCAGTACTTTTCTATACAGATATTCTTGTGACATTCTATTTCACAACTTGTTTTCTCTTATTCCTTCTAGCTCAGAAAACTAATGAGGAAAAGTATTGGATTTTATCGGCAATATTCGGTGGATTAGCAGTGTTAACTAAGAATTCCGCATTGGCAATATATATGTTCATTCCATTGGCTTTTCTTTATCAGGTTTTTAGGGAGAAAAAGACAAAAAAATTATTGAGGAAGTATCTTATCTTTTTCCTGATTATGATTTTAATATCAGGAACTTTCTATATAAGAAATCTTTATTATTATAAAGCATTATGCACTATTCCTTATTCACAATTAATATTTGGAGAAGGAAACTGTAAGATCGATAATTTTGAAGAAAAATATAAGTTTCCTGAAAGAACTGAACAGGTAGGAACGGAACAGAATATATTTAAGTTTGGGTTAATGAATTATTTGAATTTTGCCTATGGCAACATTTGGCTAGTTCCTTTGACATTTCTAGCAGGTTTGAGTCTTCTATTTTATGAAAGAGAAAAAATTAATGATTTTATCTTGTTGATGTTCATCGTATTCTTACCGTTCTTCTTCTATTCAGCAAGAGTAAGAGCAGAAGATACAGCTAGGTATACATTAATATGGGCTCCTATTATCGCAATTGTTTCAGCAAAATATCTCACCATACTCTACGATTTTATAAAAAAATATCAGAAACAACTTGCACTTATCGTTTTTATTTTCGTGCTAGTATTGAGTTTTCTGAATCTTCAAAGTAAGTTACTCGTGATGTCACAAGTCAAACAGTTTTCTCCAACTTTCTTTGAAGCTTGTGATTGGGTAAAAGAGAATATACCTAATGATGCATTGATCGCAACTCTATGGAGTGCAAGAGCTGTTTACAACTGTCAAAGGAATTGCAGTGGTATGCTCGCAGACTTGAGGATGAGTAATGACTTGAACTATACTCTACAAGTTGCGAAGGAAAACGGAATAACTCATCTATTTGTTCAAAAATTTAGTTTAAGTTCGAATCCAAACCTAAGAGAAAAATACAGTATTGATTTTGTTAAATTCCTAGAAAATCATCCTGAACATTTCAAGAAAATATTTGAAAATGGCCCTTCCTTGGATGATTGCTTACAGCGTGGATACTGTGACGGGAATATAATCTATGAGATTAAATATTAGTTTATTTCAATAACTTTGAGAAAAATTTTACTAAATAATTTAGCTGTTTCTTGAGAATTGGGGATTTTTTAGCCAGGAATTCTAATATTCGCCTATCTTCTTTTTTATAGAATTTTAAAAAGGAGAGTGCGACCAAGTAAATCAAAGATGCAAAAACTACTAGAATTATGTTGATTAAAATTCCTTCAGTCACTTTGGTTGTTATTAGAAGGAAAAGAAGAGAAAATATAGTTGCGATGATCAGTTTAATCATGTCAGAATAAGGCAGCTTGATATGAAGACGTTTTCTTAAAGAGAAAAAACTGAATATTGCGAGAAGTAGTGTAGCTATCCCATAAGCGAAGGAGATTCCCTTTGCTGAAAAGAAGTACGTCAATGGGATAGAAATGAAGAGATAACTCAGAGAACTTAAGATTAGAATATTTCTATAGGGTTTAGTTTCTCCTATAGCATACAGACTTGAAAGGAAAAGGTTTCCACAGCCATATATCAAAGAAGCAAAAGTAAGGATTGGGAAAAGTTGAGAAGCAGAGAGGAAGGCCCTTGAAGAAAAGATTATGATTATCGATTTTGAGAAGAAGATTAAGAACAATGCTAAAGGGAGAGAAGTAAATAGGTTGTACCTGAGAACAAGGTTGATTAGATAAACTTGTTTCTTCTTCATGTTTCTATTAACAGAAAGTTGAGAAGTAATTGGGAATAAAGCTTTAGTTAAAATTCCGGGTATGAAGACTATGAGAGAAGATAGAATCATAGCCACTGTAAATATGCCGGTTATCTCTGTATTCTTGAAAAATGTTAGGATGATATATGGAGTGTTATTGAAAAGGACCCAAGCAAGAGAACCTATCAAGGCTGGAAACGCATATTCTGTGAATAACCATTTTTTATTTTTTATTCGTAGGGATTTAGAAGAAAACCAAGAGAGATCTATTCTTAACAGAGCCATGATAAAAAAACAAATTCCTGTAGCTATCAGTGGGCCAAAATATGTTAAACCCATAAAGATGAGAAGAGCTGTGAAAAGAACTCTAATCAAGTAAGCAAAAAAATCTGAAAAGAACAATTTTTTCATGTTCTGAAAACCAAAAACTATGAACCTCGTTGTACGTGCAAATGGAAGGATAAAAAGAATACCTATTACTATCCATAACACGCCAGGAGAAAATTTAAGGTATGAAGATAATTGAGAAGAAAAAATAATCAAAGCCAGACAGATCATTAAAGTAGTTATCCAAGAAATCTTGAACGAAAACTTTATCAGAGAATAAACAAATTTTGTCTTCTTCCTAGCTAAGTATTCAGGGATTAACTTAGATAACACACTATCAAAACCAAGCATTAAAATATTTGAGACAATAGCGATCAAGTTTAAGGATGTAGACACGATTCCATAATCTTCAGGAGGCAAACCATAACATATTCCACCTTCACAGCTTCTAGGCATCTTTCCAACGATTAACCAGAAAGTGAAAGAGAGAAAAGTGACAGAAAACCAGCCCAGAAAGAGATAGATTGCATTCGATGCTAATTTTTTGTGAACTGTCATTCAATCAACCAGTTTTTTAAAAGAGAAGATCAGACCAAACAGTATTCCGAACCCTGTAACTATATCTCTCAAGAGTATTATGAATGGTGAGAGAATTCCTACTACTTTATCCTTTAAAAAAATTCTAAAAGATAAGGGAATCGTCAGAAGAAAAGAAAATAAAAGAAATGTTGTACCGATATAAAATGGTATCACTCTGAGTAAAGCTAAGAATAGTGTGAAGATGGTGATTCCTACAACTAGTTCTTCAAAAAAGAGAGCTTTAGATGTATAAGAATCTCCTAGCATCTTAGTCTTGTGTTCTCTATAAACCAAGATTCTCCAGAATGCATGCCAAAATTTCTGTTTAAGGAATTTGAATAATGAATCTGGATGATAATGGTAAACATAGGCTGATGAATTAAATTTAATCTTATGTCCAGCTTCAGAGATCCTATAAGATAGTTCACCATCTTCAGACTGAATGAATTTTGATCTAAACCCACCAAACTTCATAAAAATGTCTTTTCTATAAGCACAGTTAAAACTACCGACCCAATCGATAGTTTCCATGTCTTTCATCTTTTCATGCCTATCTTCTATTTCATAACCAGCAAATCTCGCGATTATGCTATCTTTGTTTCTTGTTCTGTAAGTTCCAGAGACAGCTACAACACTTTTGTCTGAAAACGGTTTTAATAAATTTCTCAACCAATTCCTCGGAGCAATACAGTCAGAATCTATAAAAACAACTATATTTCCCTTAGCTTTCTTAACTCCGAGATTTCTCGCGGCCCCCGGACCTTTAGGTTTCTGTCTTATGACTTTTACTGGAAATCGAGAAAGAATCTCTGGAGTTCTATCATTACTACTGTCGACTACTATGATTTCATATTTTCCTTTGTAATCTTGGTTGAGTAATGATTTCAGAAGATCCTTGATGGTTTTTTCAGAGTTATAAGAAGGGATAATTATCGAAATCATTTTTCTTCACTTCAAAAGATATTTCAAGAAAGTTTTTATGGCCTTCAAATTTCTCTTAGCCTCTTCAAAGTTGAACAGACTCTGTCTGATCTTGTAAAGAATGTATTCTTTTCTCAAATAAAATTCTTTTCTAGCCTTATCACAATATTTGACGATCTCTTCACTAGTAAGTCCCGGTAAATCTATGAGGCAGGCATGTTGACCTTCTTCAGTAACCCACTTAGAATAATCATTTGTGATTAAGTATCCGTTTTTCTTTGCCCATTCATACGCTTCTGTTCCAGGATAAGGTATTAAAGGAAAAAACTGAGCAGTATCAGGATTGAGTTTTTTTGCAAATTCGATAGTTTTCTTGATAGTTTCCTTCGTTTCTCCTGGCAACCCAAAAATAAAACAGCCATGAACTAAAAGTCCTGCTCTTTTTGCATTCTTTGCGAATTTTAAAGATTGCTCAACAGTAATTCCTTTCTTAGCATTGTTTAAGATCTGTTGAACACCACTCTCGTAACCAGGGATTATCAATCTACATCCCGCTTTTTTCATGAGCTTCATCGTTTTCAGATCAAGATTGACTCTTGTGTTAGCCCACCACTTTATCCTTTTGTTTATCCCATTTTCTATTAATAGTCTGCATATTTTTCTTGCTCTCTCCAAATCCGCACTGAAGGTATCATCTTCGATCCCTATCTCTTTGACTTCAGGGAGTTCTCTTATCACATACTCGAATTCTGCTACAACATTCTCTGGACTTCTTAATCTGTATTTTCTACCGAGAAAAACTTGTGGCCAGTTACAAAAAAAACATCTAAAAGGACATCCTCTTCCAGTCATTATCATAACCATCGGATATTCTGCTGCAGCAAAAAAGTAATCCCTAATATTGAGGTGTTTTTTGTAAACAGATGTTACGAAAGGTAACTCATCCAGATTCTCTATATAAGGTCTGTCAGGATTATGAACTATTCTTTTTCCATCCCTGTAAGAAATTCCAAGAACTGATTTTAACTCCTTTCCCTTCTCTAATGTGTAAGCTAAATCCCTGATCGTATAGTCATATTCCTTCCTAGCTATTGCATCTATTTCCTCATTTATTCTTAAAGTTTCCTCCGGAAGAGCTGAAACATGAGTTCCTACTAAAACGATAAAAGAATCTGTTTGTTT
>CAZQBB010000041.1:0-5301 GCA_964591915.1 uncultured archaeon | reverse complement strand
CAAAACTGTTGATATAGCTGTTTTCAACGCGTTCATCTTCTTCTTCACTCGTTTCGCCCTTAAAGATTTGGGATTGAGTAGGAGTATAGTTTCAATGATAGTAGTGGTAGAAGTGATAGCATTCTCCTTAGGTCAATTCTTGGTTAGCAGGATTTCGAACAGATCAAGAAGGAAATACTGGATTCCTATCTGTATGCTAACTCATGTTGTAGGAATCTTAACACTCATCTATTCTTCTCAACTCATACATTACTTCATCGCTTCAGCTCTTTTCGGTATTGCAGGAGCTTTTGTAGATCTTTGGATTTACTCTAGGATAAGCGAGAGTGTTAGGAGACTCGATAAAGGAAAAGTCATAGGGACTTATGGTTGGAGTTTTGACATAGCAACAATACTGGGGGCACAGATTCCAGCCTTTTTCGTTGCTTTGAACCTTACTCCTTTTGCAGGGATGTTTGTTTTTCCTGTAGTAGGGTTCATCACTTACTTCCTGAGTAAGAGTAAAGTTTAAACTTTTTTGCATTCTATGATTCTTTCTTCTGTGATGATTTTATTAACGGTAACATCGGTTTCATCAGCTGGAATACCTTCAACTATCTGGAATTCATACGCCAACGCTATGATTGGAGTATCCTTTCTTATAGTTTTCAAAAACCTATCGTAGAATCCCATACCATAACCTATTCTGTTTCCTTCCTCATCGAAGGCTATTCCTGGAACTATTACCAGATCTACTTCCTTCGGTTCAATTAACCTTCTGAATTCTTTCTTTGGTTCAAGAATCCCAAAGGTTCCTGGTTCCAACTCTTCATCAAAATCTTTCAACTCAGATATCAAGATGCTTCTTCTCCTTACGTTCGAGATAGGAACAGCAATTCTTTTTCCAAGTTTTAAAGCATGTTTGATCATACGTTCAGTCTTCACTTCATCCTTAGTTGCTACGTAGAAGAGAATTGTTTTTGCTTTTATGAATTCTGATAAACGGAAAAGTTTTTCTTTTATCCTGTAACTTTTAGTGAGTGCATTAAAAGGAGAATGTGAAGTTCTCAATGACAAGATCCTCTTCCTTATCTCGTCTTTGTGCATACGAGATTAATTCTAACTGAAAAATTTAAATCGTTCTCTTTTGAGGATTTAAAAATTTTAAATTCTTCAATCGGATAATTTAAATGTGGCTCTATGGTATGGATAATAGAGATCGGTTATAAAGATGGGTTCACCGATCCTCTCGGTTTTTTGATAAAGAAAGAGATCGAAGATTTGGGCATTAAAGAAGTTAAGGATGTTAGAGCTTTGAGTAGTTACATTATAGACGGTAAGCTCACAGAAAAGGATGTTAAGAGAATTTGTGAGGAGTTACTAGTGGATAAACAGATACAAGAATATGGATACACTAACGGAAAGATAAAAAAGCTCTTGAAGAAGGATTTTCCTGATGCATGGCTGATTGAAGTTACTTTCAAACCTGGAGTGATGGATGCTGTTGGTTTAAGCACTTTAAATGCCATAGAAATCATGGGAATAGATGGGGTTAGAGAGGTTAAAACAGGGACGAAGTATTTGATAATAGGCGATGTCCCTGAAGAGAAAGTAAAGCAGATATGTGAGAGATGTTTGGCTAACAAACTCATTCAAGATTACAGGTATCGAAAGATCGGGAAATGAATGATCAATCGAATAGAGATTCTTGGGAAGAGCGATGAGGAATTGTTAGAGATGAGCAAGAGATACATGCTGGCTTTGAACTTAGAAGAAATGAAAAGAATTCAAGAGTATTTCGAGCGAAAGGGAAGAAATCCTACTGATGCTGAGCTCGAAACGATAGCACAAACATGGTCTGAACATTGCGTTCACAAGACTTTCAAGGGAATAATAGAAACTCCTGGAGGTAAGATTGACGGCTTGCTCAGAACTTTCATCTTTAGAGTCACTCAAGAGCTGAATAAACCTTGGTGCAGAGTTGTTTTCAGGGATAATGCTGGGATAATAGAATTCGATGAGAATCATGATATTGCCGTAAAAGTTGAAACTCACAATCATCCTACTGCTCTCGATCCCTATGGAGGGGCTGGTACAGGCTCAGGAGGAGTTTTTAGAGACGTGATGGGAGTCGGGGCTAAACCCATTCTTTCAACCGATGTTTTATTCTTCGGTCCGATAGACTATCCTTTCGAGAAATTGCCGAAAGGGGTCATGCATCCAAAAAGATTGATGAAAGGTGCAGTAGCAGGAATAAGGGATTATGGGAACAAGATGGGAATTCCTACTGCTAATGGAGGCATAGGTTTTGATGAAGGATACATAGGAAACCCTTTGGTTTATGCTGGTTGTTTAGGAATAATGCCAAGAGGAAAGTACGTTAGAAATCCAAAACCTGGAGATAAGATTCTTTTAGTAGGAGGAAAAACTGGAAGGGATGGAATTCATGGAGTTACCTTTGCCTCTCTTGAATTAACGACAGAATCAGAGAAAGTATCGAGTGGAGCTGTACAGATAGGAAACCCTATAGAAGAGAAAAGAGTTTTAGATGCATTGTTAAGAGCGAGAGATGCTCGTGATAAGCCTTTATACTCTGCTGTTACTGATTGTGGAGGAGGAGGTTTATCTTCTGCTGTTGGAGAAATGGGAAAGGATATAGGAGCTATCGTTAACCTCGAGAAGGTTCCTTTAAAGTATGCTGGTCTGGAACCTTGGGAAATTTGGGTTTCAGAAGCTCAAGAGAGAATGATCTTGGCTGTTCCGGAAGAAAACGTGGAAGAAATCCTAAAGATATTCGAGAACGAGAATTGTGAAGCTACGATAATAGGAGAATTTACTGGGGACAAGAAACTTACTTTGAAGTATGAAGGAAAGTTAGTCGCTGAGTTGGACATGGAATTCTTGCATGGAAGCATACCTAGAGTGAAAAGAAGAGCTAGATGGAAGAAGAAAAAGTATCCTGAACCTGATTTTCCGGATAAGGATGATTTGACTGAAGATTTAAAGAAGATTCTTGCTTCTCCGAACGTTGCGAGTAAGGAATGGGTTATCAGACAATACGATCATGAAGTTCAAGCTAAGACTGTTATCAAACCATTGCAAGGAATAAGATGCGATGGTCCTGGGGATGCTTGTGTTTTAAAGCCTTTAGCCGATTCTTGGCGAGGAATAGTCGTTTCTAACGGAGTTAACCCGAAGTACTCTATAGATCCTTACAACATGGCTTTGTCAGCCATAGATGAAGCGATAAGGAATAATGTTTGTTGCGGAGGAAGGCGTATAGCTTTACTCGATAATTTCAGCTGGGGTAATCCTGAGAAAGAAGATAGGCTTGGCCAATTAGTTGAAGCTTGTAGAGCATGCTATGATGGAGCGAAAGGATTCGAGACACCTTTCATCTCTGGAAAGGATAGCTTGTACAACGAATACATAACTGAAGATGGGAAGAGCGTTTCTATTCCTCCTACTCTGCTTATAACTGCTGTTGGGATAATCCCTGATGTTAGAAAAGCTGTGACGATGGATTTGAAGGAAGTTGGGAATCCTGTTTACATAATCGGAGAAACAAAAGATGAATTAGGGGGATCGCATTATTACATGATCCATGGTTTTAAAGGGAATAAGGTTCCTTCTGTCGATCCTAGAAAAGCGAAGAAAGCTTTTGATGCTTTGATTAAAGCTATGGATTCTGGCTTAGTAAAAGCGTGTCATGATTGTTCTGAAGGTGGGATTGGAGTTTGTGCTGCTGAAATGGCTTTTGCTGGTGAGCTTGGGTTGAGAATAGATTTGAGGAAGGTTCCTACTTCTGGCTTGAGAAGAAACGATAAGATTCTTTTTTCCGAATCCAACTCAAGATTCTTGGTTGAAGTTGATAAGAAAAAAGAGGAAGAATTCGAGAGAATGATGGAAGGAAATGTTTTTGCTAAGATCGGAGAAGTTACGAGTGATAAAAAGTTAGTAGTTATCGGGTTGAAAGGAAAACCTGTTATTCAAGAAGATGTTCTAGAGTTGAAAAAAGTTTGGAAGAGTACTTTCGATTGGTGAAAGTGTTGTTAGAGGTTTTGCTGCAAGTTTGCTAAGAAATCAAACATAATTCCAAATAACTTTTTTTAAAGATAGAATAAACAATAGATTGTTAGAGAAATACAGGGAGATGCTCAAATGAAAGAATGGTTTGATAAGAAAATGAATAAAAAAGAAAGAATGGAGTTTGTAGAGCTCTGGGCAGAGTATGTCAGGACTCATCCTGATAAAGAATGGAGCAGGCAACAGAAAGTAGTGGTTGATTCTCAACTAAAAAGTTTGATGAAGCCTAGTAAAAAATGATGAAGAAAAAAATGGAAGAGTACTTTCGATTGGTGAAAAAATGAACGGAATTCACCTGATCATCGATGGGTTCAAGCCAGAGAAGAAAGTTCTGATGAATAAAGATTTGATATTCTCTTTCCTCGATGAACTTCCTAGAAAGATAAACATGAAGAAGTTATGCTCACCTCAGATTTTTGAAGGAAGTAGGACCAATCCAGGTATCACAGGTTTTATTTTGGTAGAAAAGTCTCATATCTCTGTTCATACTTTCCTCAAAGAAGATTTTATTGCAATTGATATTTACTCTTGTAAACCTTTCGATGTCCATGAGGTAATTAGGATTGTTAAGAAGACTTTCAATTTTGAGAGAATGAAAACGAAAGTTGTCGTAAGGGGTTAGTTTATGAAAGAAGTTAGAACCATAGTCTTAAGAGTTGATGGAACGAATTGTGACGAAGAAACAGTAATAGCTTTTAGAAAAGCTGGTTCTTTGGTTGATTTAGTCCACATCAATGAATTAATAAGGAAAGAAAAATCGTTAGAAGATTATCAAATCCTTTGCATCCCTGGAGGCTTTACTTACGGCGATGACATAGCTGCTGGAAAGATATTCTCTGTTCTGCTCAAGTACAGGCTTAAGGATGAGTTGAAGAAGTTCATCGAAGAAGGAAAGCTAGTTCTTGGAATATGCAACGGATTTCAAGTTTTAGTCAAGACTGGTTTATTACCTGCTTTGAACGGTTTAATGAAAGAGCAAGAAGCAACTCTTGCTTTTAACGATTGTGGTTACTTTCAAGATAGATGGGTTTACTTGAAGCATGAGAATAAAGGAAAGTGTGTTTTTACTCGAGGGATTAAAGAAATAATTTACATTCCTGTTAATCATGCTGAAGGAAAGTTTGTTGCTGATAGAAGAGTTATCAGAAAATTGGAAGAGAACGATCAGATTGTTTTCAAGTACGTTGATCCTGAGGGTAATTATGCTGGTTTTCCTTGGAACCCTAATGGATCGAT
>CAZQBB010000040.1:0-5444 GCA_964591915.1 uncultured archaeon | reverse complement strand
GATTTATACGACCAGAGCTTACGAAATAATCCCAGAAGAGCATAAAGTTCTTTATGTTTGTGATCAAGAGTTTGTTGGGAAGAATTTGAACACTGGAAAGGAGGTAATAGTTAAGGGTTGTGGGTATAAAGGGGAAGCGAAATACTATAAAGGAAACGGGAAGTTGAGTTGGAAAGTTGAATTCGCGGCCAGATGGGCTGCTTTTAACATAGTTTTCGAAGCCCATGGAAAGGATATACTCGATTCTGTCAAAGTAAACGACAGAATAAGTAAGGAAATCTTAGGGTGGGAACCTCCTCTTCATTTTGTCTATGAAATGTTCTTGGAGAAGGGGGGGAGAAAGATCTCAAAATCGATAGGGAATGTTTTTACACCTCAAGTATGGTTCAGGTATGGAAACCCAGAAAGTTGTATGCTCCTCATGTTCAAACGTTCAGGAACCATAAGAGAAATAGACATAAACGACATACCGAGTTATATGAGAGAAGTCGATAAGTTAGAAGATATTTATTTTGGAAAGGAAAAACTAGAGAATCCAAGAGATGAATTCAATGCAAAAAGGTTGTTTGAATTCATTCATAAACTGAGTCCTCCAAAAAAACCATCGGTTCATGTGCCGTATGAATATCTTGTTGAGTTGGCTGGAATTGCTCCTGAAAAAAACAAACTAGATTTCGTTCTTAAGAAACTTCTGGAAACAGGTCACATCCCAAAAATTAACGAGAAAATTAAGAGAGAAATCGAAAGAAGGTTCTACTATGCGAACAACTGGTTTAACGATTTTATAAAAAAAGAAAAAATAGAGATAAAACTCTCGAATGAAGAAAAGAGCGCAATTAAAGAATTGATGGAAGAAATTAAGAAAGAAAAAGAAGGAGAGAAGTTACAGTACGCTATCTTTGAAATAGCTAAGAAACATAGAATAAAACCACCAAAATTCTTTCGATTACTTTACATGATAATCTTAAGTCAGAAGAGGGGACCAAGACTTGGATCTTACATCATTGAAAGGGGAAAGGAAGAGATAATAGAAAAGTTAAAGAAATTTGTTTGAAATATTTCTATTTTTGTGAAAAAAGTTATAATATGATTTCATCGGAATCAGAAATTTTCAAGAACGAAGAGGTCTTGAACCCCGAGTATTTACCAGAGATTCTTCCTCATAGAGAGGTACAAATTCAAAGAATGGCGAATAACCTTTTACCAGCGAGTAAAGGGAAATCGATTCAGAATATGTTCATTTTCGGAAAACCTGGAATAGGGAAGACTGCTTGTATAAAATTTGTTTTCCGAGAATTTGAAAAATTTTCTGAAAGAGTTAAGACGATCTACATAAACACTTGGGATTACAACACAACGATGGCGATCTTATCGAAGATAGTTGTTGAATTGGGGTTTTTTGTCCAAAGAAGGGGTATCTCAAAAGATGAAGTGATTGAAAGACTTATAGAAGCTTTGAAAAAAACGAACAAGAGTTTAATAATCTGCCTGGACGAAGTGGATCAGCTCATCAATAAAGATGAAAAGGTGTTGTACGATTTACTGAGAATTAATCAGTATGTGGAAAACCCAGTTGGTTTAGTTTTTATTTCAAACTATAGAGATGTTTTCGTTAACATTGAACCCAGGATAAAAAGTAGTCTAGGTGTAGAAGAGATTGAATTCAAACCCTATTCTTTGGAGGAAATGAAAGATATACTGAACGAAAGATGTAAGAATGCTTTTAAACCTGGAGTTGTGGAGGAAGGAGTTGTTTTACTTTGTGCTAATCATGCAGTTAAAAGAGGGGGAGATGTAAGAGTTGGACTCGAATGTTTAAGGAAAGCAGCAAGAGTTTGTGAAGAAGAGGATTCTGATAAATTGAGAGTTAAACATGTGAAAAAAATCCTGAATGAAGTTAGAGCAGTGAAGCTTAATCTGATGAAGGAAAATCTGAAAGGAGTTGAAAAGAATATAATCGATCTACTTTCAGGAAAGGATAAAATGAGTTCACTCGAACTTTATGAAAAGTATGTGAATGAGTATGGAAAGATGAGTAGGTATGGATTAATGAAGCATGTCAATCATTTGAAAAAAATAGGACTGATCAAAACTAAAGAAGTGAGAAAAGGAGTTAGGGGGAAAAAATTTTTAATCAGGTTGGTTAAGAGAAAATATTTCCGATGATTAAAGAGTATAAGTTTTTTAAATGAATAGATTAACAGTAGTTTATTAGTTGAGGATAGCGGGGTAGAGCAAGTCTTCGGACCTCAAAGCCTGGAGTGCTCGCGGGGCTCATAACCCCGAGGTCGTTGGTTCAAATCCAAAAGAGGTTGGTTTTAAACCAACTTCTGGAGAACCCCCGCTATCATTTTTAACTTTAAAAGGACAATTAAACTCGATCCAAAGATTTTTCATAATTTTTATTAATGTTATGCTGCTTTTCTTCCTATCTTACTCTCTAATTCAACTTCAGGAAGTATATTCTCAAGGATTCTCACTTTTGATCTTAACTCTTCGATTCTATTCTCTAATTCATTTAAACTTCTCTTGAAGTCTCTCGACTCTTTTGTTGTTTTACTGATTCTTCTTGAAACGTCGGATAAATATCTGGAGATCAACTCTATCCTCTGGTTTATAGTTTCCAATCTTTCGAGGAAAGAATTCATTGTTTCTTCATTCACTTTTTTCTTTGATTTTTCGAAGGTCTCTTCTTCTTTTCTCGAGAACATCTTAACCTATTTTATTATCGAGAGTAAAAGATTTAAGTGGATTGTATGAAGGTTTTTCTAACTGGTTTGCCTGGTTCGGGAAAGTCGACTGTTTTAATGAGAGTTATAGAAATTCTCAAACAAAAGGGACTAAAAATTGGAGGTTTCATAACTCCGGAGATGAGAGTTAGAAGAAAAAGAACCGGGTTCAAAGTAATCGATATTCACTCAGGAGAGAAAGGTACTTTAGCAAGCATTGATCAAAAAGTTGGACCTAGGGTTGGGAAGTATCGTGTTAATCTGAAAGATTTTGAAAGAGTTGCTTTGAAAGCTTTAGACTTTGCTCTAAAAGAGTGTGATGTTATATGTATCGATGAGTTAGGAAAGATGGAATTATTCTCCGAAAGATTCAAAGAGAAAATTAAAGAAATACTGAAATCCGATAAACTTACTCTAATAGTCCTTCATAGAAACTTGATTGAAGAATATAAGGAATATGGAAAAGTTATTTGGGTTACTCCTGAGAATAGGGAGGAGTTACCAGAAGAAATAGCTAAGTTATTACATGGGCCCACGCGGAGTCGAACCGCGCTCTCCGCCTTGTATTCGCCTGATAATAGGGCGACGTCCTACCGATAGACTATGGGCCCAGATAATATGTTATTTCTCAGAAATTATTTATAAAAGAAAACTAAAAAGAAGGTAATCTCGCAGTGTTGGCAACTATAGAAATTATTTGTCTTACTTCAAGCCTTGGCTTCCATTTATAGAATCCGTCGTACATCTTAATAGTTCCTTTATCCCCATTGATTGTAACCATGTACTCACTTCCGTTCAAATAATTTATCTTTGGAATTACCGAGATAACTCTTAAAGATTCTGGTTTCATCACGATAAAGTCTTTGAATTTAACGTTATCCTCTAGATGCCTTCCCCTTAGGATATGGTACCACAAACCATGAATGTATTTGAACATCGCTTGTTTCAGCTCAGAACTGTACTTTTTGATTATATGAAGTAAATGTCCTGCATCCAAAGAAACTGGTGTCAAATTAATTCTTAACAAACTCTGTATAGCTTCTCTGATCTTATTAGTTATCGCATCGATTCCTCTGTATATCTCGAGAGTTTCTAGTCGAAGGTTCAAGAAACAATAGACTTTTCTCGTTATTTTTTCCTTCCCATTATTCCTTAGGTATTCCACAACTTCATACGCTTCATCAGAAAATGCTCTTTTGAGTCCTGTTTCTATGTCTTCTTCATACCACACATCAATCTCGATTTCATTCTTGTTGTACTTTGATTCCCTTGCTTTTAACCAAAGGCCATTCTTCTTTTTGTTGTTTAATTTCTTTATTATTTTCTCTTTGGAAGGTAGTGGATCGAGTTTGTATAAAGTTATAGTTACCATTCTTACTACACCTCCTTATACTTTTTAATGTCTATATATTATATAATTAACATTTATATACTTTTATTATTTAAATGATACTAGGGTGGAGTTGTTATGAAAAGGGTAGAAACGTCAAAAGAAGTTGAATATGATACAAAAAATACGAAGAGAGTTCTCCAAACTCTTGAGAAGAGTATTAGAGGCTTGACGATTACTGATATAGCCCAACAACTAAACTTGAACAGGCATACGGTTACCAAAATCTTAGATAGACTCTTAATAGAGAAGAAAGTTAATTATGATGAGAAAGGTCCTGCAAAGATATTCTATTCGAGTGGAGTAGGAAAGTTCGTAGGAAGAGTTGATCAAGGTAAGTTCGATACTCTATGGATAGATGTTTTTAAACCAAAATATCCGGGTGAAGAAGAATTCTTGAGGATAAATCAAACTAAGCATGACAACTTAATCAGAGCTAGTAGTAAATTTAGGTCTGTAGGAGCAATAGCCATAAAGAAGAGAAACCTAATAAATCTAATAAGGATATTGAAGGATGTTGCTAGGGATGAATTTCATTTAAAGATTTAGTCCTGTGAATATCATGAGTAAGCAGGAAGAGTTTCGGGAAAAATTGATACAGTATCAACTGTTAGACAGTAGAATAAAGGCTTTGACAAACAAAAGAGATTTGTTGTTGAGAAAGATTTTCGAGATAGAGACTACACTTTTCTCAGTAGAAGAGATTGAAAAAAGTGGTGGAAAGAGATTTCTCTTTTCTGTTGGTTCTGATGTTAACATACCAGGACTCCTAGAAAAGAGTAAGAAGTTAGTCGTAAATTTAGGAGCAAATGTTGCTATAGAAAAAAGCATCGAAGAAACGAAGAAAATACTCGAGAAGAGAAAAAGCTTACTGAACAATGCACTGAAGAGTATAGAAAATGAGTTAATCAGCCTAAACGAGGAACTGAGAAGACTCGAACCGGAAATAAGAAGTTTGTTAGAAAAAGTAACGAAGAAAAAGAGTTGAATGGAATGTTCGGTTTTTTCAAGAAGATTCTAAAAAGAAAAGTGAACGAAGTAGCATCAAGTATATCGAAAAAAATACTCGAAAAAAGAATCTCGGAAAAGGATTTGGGAGTTTTAGATGATTTAGGGATTACTCTTCTTGAAGCAGACACAAGCCTTGAGGTGAGTGAGAAAATAAAAGAAGACCTAAAGAAGAATCTTCTTGGAAAAGAGGTAAAAAGAGGTAAAGTAAAGGATCTCATTCTCAAATCTTTCAGAGACAGCTTGGTGGATATTCTGAATGTTCCAAGCATTGATCTTAAAGAGATAATAGAGAAATCCAAGAAAGAAAAAAGACC
>CAZQBB010000039.1:0-5460 GCA_964591915.1 uncultured archaeon | reverse complement strand
TTCTTTTGAAAACTTCACGAATGCTGGAAGAGAATGAGGAGATTAAAGAATTGGATATTAATCCCATCTTTGCTTTACCGAGAAGAGCTGTTGCTGGAGATGCTAGGATAATCCTCGAGTGAAAAAATGCCTTCTTGGAAAAAACATTTGCTTTTTAGTATTTTCTTACTTTTCATCTGGATCAAACTTCTTCTTGGTCTTATAGATGACTTCTTCCTCCTTTCTCTCCTTCTTTTTCTTTTCTTTTTCTTTTCTATCTTTCCAGATGTTGACTCGACAAAATCCTACATAAGAAAAATTTTATCCTTCCTTTTAGCTTCTCTATCAACAATTTATCTGCTGCTGAATTTCAATCTTCATTCATTCGTCAGACTATCTCTATTTTTCTTCTCAACTTATTTTTTTCTTAGATTTTTCCCCACAAAACACAGGGGAGTCACACATACTGTTTGGTTTTCGATCATTTGTTCTTTTCTCTCTACCTTAATCCTACGGGTTTTATTTGAATTTTCTTCTTTCCAGTTTGTTGTCTTCTCATTCTTCATTCTCTCTGGATATGTATCTCATCTTTTCTTGGATGTGGTAACTTAACGATAAGATTTAAAAAGTGAAAGAGAAATTATTCTTGGTGGCGATGATTATACTGTCCCAGTACGAATAAGATGAGTAACGACGGTAGCTCATGAGCCACCATAATTTAGACAAAGAAATCATGAGAGTTCTCTTCTTTTTATTCTTGTTATGTATCCTGCAAGGATATTCCTAATCTTTTTCGATTCAAAATTCATCAATTCATTCAGTTTTTCTTTGTTTTTTTCAAAATTATCAGTGAATTCTTTTGAATATTTTTCTAGTAAACTCTTTGCCAAATTCTTTATGAATGTTGTTTTTACTTGTCCCACCTTTTCACCTGATTTTCTTTTTAGATTTATATGAGTTTGGAAATTATTAATAAAATGTTTATTAATTCAAGGATAATATAGACTCATGAAAAATTTTCTTCTCATTAGGAACTATTATTCGAGAAAAGACGTACAGGATGCTTTATTGAAAGTTGCAAAAGACAGAGAAATTGTCGGGGTTTTTTCTAACGGAAACTTTGGTAAGCGGCCGAATGTACTAGTTTATCCGAACGATATTCTCGAGTCAGTAAAAGAAGGAATTATTTCTTTCCATGGATCTGTGGAGAGATGGTCTAACCCCATGGCATTACAAGCTGGAATGATAAAGCAGGAACTTGATAGATTAAGAACAGGTTGGGATTTGATAATAGATCCAGATTGTCCGGATTTTGAAATAGCAAAATTAACAACAAAAATGATAATAAAAGCCCTTGAAGATCATGGAATAAAAAATTACTCTTTAAAGTATACTGGTGGAAATTCTTTCCACGTAGGTATACCTTTCGAATTGTTCCCAGAGAAGGTTAACTTCATAGAAACTCAAAGACTTTACCCGGAGTTACCGCAGAAAATAATAGAATATTTGAAAGATTACATAAAGGAAAGGTTAAGAGAAGAAATCCTATCCTTGGACGATCCTATCTCACTAGCAAGAAGAGTGAGAAAAAATATAACAGAAATCATCGACAAAGATGGACTAGATCCCTTTAAAATTATTCAAATAGATTCGATGTTAGTTACTTCAAGACATATGTTTAGACTTCCTTACTCTTTACACGAAAGATCTTTGTTAGTGAGTTTACCGATAAAACCATCTCAACTCGATAGACTGAAAAAAGAGGATGCTAACCCTTCAAAAGTAAAAGTAGAAGTGAAGTTTTTGAGTCGTGAAGTACCTTTGAGAGAAGCAACAGCTCTTGTTGTAGAGGCTATGGATTGGTCACAGAAGCATAAGATAAGAATAGAAAAAATTCCATACAAAGGACCGAGAAGGGCTATCAGATACATTCCTGAAAAATACTTCCCTCCCTGTATTTCTAAGATTCTTATGGGTTTACCCGATGGAAGAAAAAGATCAGTTTTCATCTTGACTAACTTCTTAAGAAACATGGGATGGGATTGGGAAAAGGTTGAGAAGAAAATTATGGGATGGAATGAAAAAAATACTCCTCCACTCAGACAGAATTACATAAGAACACAGTTGAGATGGCATCAAAGGGAAAAAAGAAACTTATTACCTCCCAATTGTGATAATGATGTGTTTTACAAGGATATGGGGGTTTGTTTCCCTGATGATATCTGCAAGGGTATGAAGAATCCTATAAACTATCCTTTCAAGAAGATGAAAAGAAAAGAAAAATCTTAATATTTAACTTTCTACTCTAATTTCTAATTGATGTCAGAAGAACCGATCACGTTTGAATTCATCAGAAAAATCCAGAGAGAAGAACAGAGAGAGCCTGGTCTATCAAAACTTCCAGAAAACTTTTTCCAAAAAGCAAAGGAATACTTAGAGCAAAAAAGAAACTCAGCCAAAAAGCAAGGAGAAAAGAGCATTTCTATAGAAGTGAAGAATGCTGAAAGAGTCTTAGAGGATATATTCAATAGGAGAGAGACAAAAATCATTACTCATGCTATAATGTCAGCCAGAACTGGGATTCCCCCTCAAAACCTTACCGATGAAGAAAAGAAATTCTTTGAATTCATACTCGAGTCGATAAAGAAACGAAGAGAAAGAGTTTTAAATATTCTTCTCAAAAAAACTAAAGAAGAAACTGAGCTGGTAATCTTCACGGAAGATGTACCAGAGTTTGTGGGTGTCGACTTGAAGACTTATGGGCCGTTCAAGAAAGGAGAAAAGGCAAAAATCCCAAAAGAGAATGCTCAACTTTTCATCAAGGCTGGAAAAGCTAGGAAGGAATGATCGAATGAAGATGCCAAAAACCATCAGAATATATTGTCCGTTCTGTAAGAAACATACTGAACATACGGTTGAAATAGTTAAGAAAAAACCGAGAAGAAAGTTAGCACAAGGGCAGAGAAGATTCTTGAAGAAGCTGAAAGGTTACGGTAGTTTTCCTAAACCTAAACCTGATTACGAAAAGGCAACGAAGAAGTTGGATTTGAGGTATAAATGTAAAGAATGTGGAAAAAAACACACTAAAGGAAAAGGTTTCAGGGTTAAGAAATTTGAACTAATAAAGACATAAAGTGAACAACATGAAAGAATTAATCCCAATGCCTAAGAGTAAGTTTCTAAGAGTGAAGTGTCCCAAGTGTAAGAATGAGCAGATAATCTTCAACAAAGCTACAACTAGAGTGAGATGCTTAGCCTGTGGAAATATCCTTGTTGAACCAACAGGTGGGATGAGTAAGATAAGGGCAAGAATAATAAAAGTTCTTTCTTAATTCGTTAAAATTATATTAGACCTCATACAAAATTCTTATTAATGGTATCGAAAAAACCTCTGTTAAAAACTTTTATCTATGTGTATATCCTCATTCTGTTGATCATTCTCCTTCATGCTAAATCTTTTTTCCTTTCTCTCATCTCTCCTAAATTTTCTGCTCAAGTTGAAGCTATAGCAACTGTTGTACTGATAGTCGGAATAGTTTGGTCACTCTACAAAATCATCGGTATATGGCTTGAACAGATAATTCCGTTGAAATTCCTCCATCCGTTAAAGAAAGCATTTTTCTACATCCTATGGGGAGTTACCATACTTGTCTTGGCAATCTATTTTCTAACAGGAGAGCGTGTAGCAGAATTTAGTGTTATTTTCGGTTTATTCGCTGCCGGTTTGAGCTTTGCCCTTCAACGTCCTATTCTATGTTTCGTAGGTTGGCTTCTTCTCATGGCTAGAAAGATATACAGGGAAGGAGACAGGATAGAAGTAGGAGGAATCAAAGGAGATGTTGCAGATGTCGGAATAATGACTACAACCATCCTAGAAGTAGGGAGTTGGGCAGGTTTTGACCAAAGCACAGGAAGATTGCTAACATTCCCGAATGCTTGGATTCTTGAGAAAGAAGTTAGGAATTATACAAGCGGTTTAGGTTATATCTGGGATGAGATAACTGTTAGAATTCCCTACGATGCAAACTGGAAGAAAGCGAAAAAAGTATTGGAGAAAATAGCATTGAGAACTTTGTCAGATGAACTAGAGATAGTAAGAAAAAGAATGAGAAGGCTGATAAGAAAACTCACAGTTCGTACAGATTTCGATGCAGTTGAAATCACACCAAGAACTTTCGTTGATCTTAAGGATTCATGGATAGAGTTAAGACTCAGGTATGTTTGCCCGACTGGAAAGAGAAGGACTGTTAGGTCCGAAATTTCTGAGAGTATCTTGAAGGAGTTTAAAAAACATAAAATATCCATAACTTTTCCTTCCATGAGATGGGTTAAAGGACCGATCGTACCCAAATGATTAATAAATATTCAGATTTAACTATTGATATTATGTCCAAGCTAGAAGAGATTCAAAGAGTTTGTCTGAAAAGGGGAATCATATTCCCTACAGCAGAGATTTACCCAACTATGTCTGGATTCTTTGACTATGGTCCTGTTGGTGCCTTACTCAAGAGAAAACTCATAGAATATTGGAGGGAGTTTTTCATTAAGTCGGAAGATAATATTTTCGAGATCGATGGTTGTACTCTTCTTCCAGAAAGAATCTTTTCAGCTTCTGGTCATCTGAAGAATTTTGTCGATCCTGTTACTCAATGTAAGAAGTGTAAGAGCATATTCAGGGCCGATCAATTGATAGAGGAAAAAACAGGAGAGTTCGTAGAAGATAAAACTATAAAAGAGCTGAATGATTTGATAAAGAAGAAAAGGATAAGATGTCCTCGCTGTGGAGGCGAACTCATGAATGTAAGACTTTTTAACCTAATGCTTAAAACACAAGTGAGTCCTGTAGGTGGAAGAACAGCCTATTTAAGACCTGAAACAGCACAAAACATCTTCACAGCTTTTCAAAGAATCTTTACTTTTGTTCGCTCTAGACTTCCTTTCGGAGTAGCACAGATCGGAAGGTCATTCAGGAATGAAATTTCCCCCAGGCATTTTCTCGTCAGAGTTAGGGAATTCAATCAATGTGAAATAGAACTTTTCTATAATCCTGAAAAACCTGAATGTAAGAATTTTGAGAAAATAAAGAACAAGAAGATAAGAATCCTCACTAGAGAAGCTCAAAAGAAAAGAGAGAAAGCATTAACACTTACTGCAGATCAAGTGATGAGGAGAGTGCTCAAGAATGAGTGGATGGTTTATTTTATGGTCAAAGAATTTGAATTCTATAAATCCCTAGGGATTCCAGAGGATTGTTTAAGGTTTAGACATATGCTCCCTGGAGAAACTCCTCATTATTCTAAGGCTAATTTTGACCTAGAGATAAAGTTTGACTTTGGTTGGAAAGAGACAGTAGGGAATGCTTGTAGGCTTGATTACGATTTGAAGACTCATATGAGACATTCAAAAAAGGACTTGAGAGTTTTAACCGAAGAGAAGAAAAAGATAATACCTCATGTTGTCGAACCTTCTTTCGGTGTGGAT
>CAZQBB010000038.1:0-5603 GCA_964591915.1 uncultured archaeon | reverse complement strand
AAACAAAATTCTCTGAAGTCACAAAAATCACAGAGTTTAGACTTCTTCTTCGGAAATTCTTCCAAAACAAGTCTCTTATTTCTTATCTCCTCGATGTCTCTTCTTATCTCCTCGATGTCTCTTTTTGAAATTGGATAGAAAACGCTTTCTCCTGTTCTAAGGTAATAAAAAGATATGTGCTTAGGTAATTCGTTGAACAACTCGTACCAGAGGAATGCATAAGCTTTTCCTTGTTTAAGATGAGATTCAGGGATGAAATGTGGTAGAGGACATTTTGATGTTTTATAATCGACTATTGCGATCCCATTCCCAAAAACACTCATCGTCTTATCGATAAAACCAGCTATATCCTCCTTTTCTATCTCCAGTTTCATCTCCATGTTCTTGGGAAAAAAGAACCTCTTCAAATCATCCTCAAACCATTTTGAGTTTCTGTCCAGTTCTCTGATTTTATTCACGAGGGAGAAAGCAAGTTTTATTGCATAAAAATCCAAGAATTCTTTTGTTTCATTCAAGAACTTGATCTTTTCTTCTTCATCCTTGAAGCAATCTTTATAGGTCTTTCCTATTCCTTTCCATTCACTTTCTAGAAGAGAAAATAGCACATTCCTGAACTTCTTCCATAACTCTTGCCAATTCCCTTCTTTTATTTCACTTAGTTTAACGAACTTAAAGAAATCTTCCAAGACCCGATGAACTATTTTCCCCCTAACTTTAGGAGGAGTAGGTTTTTCTTCTATTCCTTTGACGTAGATGTAAAAAAATTTTCTAGGACATTCATAATAACATGCTATTCCTGTTGGTGACAATCGAATATGATTTCTCATTCGATCACAAATCGAATTATTAATTTGGAAGAGAAATTAATATTGATTTATCTTCATGAGTGATTTTGTAATACTTTCCAAGACTTTTTCTGGATATTCAGCTTTAACGACCGCAGATGCTATCAATACACCTTTACATCCTAAATCTAACGCAATCTTAACATCCTCTCCACTGGAAATACCTGCACCACATAATGGAATTATATTAGGGTTGATATTTTTCACTGTTTCAACAAATTCTCGTACTGTTTCCGGTTTTTCTTTTGAAATAGGACGACCAGTACCTATCAGAGCCGGATCTTCATAAGCTATGAAATCGGGATCGAAGTATGCAATCTTTTCACTCTCTCTTAGGTCACGAGAACAGCAAGCAGTCCTTAATCCATACTTTTTCGCTACATTTACACACTTTTCTATTTCATCTAATCCTAACCTTCTCTCCGAATGGTTTATTAGAGTACCGATTGCACCAGCTTCTTTTATCGCTCTAATCGAAACATGACCAGTAAAAGCACCCACTTCTATTGGATCAACATGTTGAGAAAAGACTGGGATCTCAATTTCTTTCGATATTCTGTAGATATCCACGAACTGGGGAGCTACAGCTATTTTAATTTCATACTTCTTTGAGATAAGGTCACAAGATTTAGCTAACTTCAATGCTTCTACACCAGTTTTATAACACTTGAAGTTGATAAGAATCAGTGGAAGCTTCATGAGAATTGATTAGCACGAGAGAATAAATTTGTTTTTTTAGATTAAAAGTAGTTTTTAGATTTTCAACTCAATCAACTTAGCTTTCTCTTCAGATTTCTTCACTCTTAACAAATCTCCCTTCTCTACAGGAATCATTCTCTCATCGTTATCAGCTGTAACTAAACCATATCCTCTCAAGACTTCTGCTTCCACTACAGAATCTTCGTTCAGAATTAAAGGCTTCAAGAATTCTCTCGAGTTGTTGAAGGCTAGGCCCAAACCTTTAGAGAATTTTTTCCTCGTTATTGAATAGAAGTAAGCAGTACTTCCGTAAGGAGTAGCAACTACTATCCCATCTCCGATTACTTCATTAGCTACAATTCTTCCATCAACTTTTACTCTCAACCTAATGGCTTTTGTAGGGATTCTATGATGAATGCCTATTTCATTCAACCCTATCAACTTTTTCTTTGGGTTGTTATTGATGATCCCTTCAACCTTAATCTCTTCCCTTATCTTGAAATTTTTCTCTTTCAAAGCTGAAAGAACTTTGAGAAGTTTTTTTCTTTCAACCTTCTCATTCTCTCTATGTTTTATCATCAGCCTTGGAATCCCGGGGTAAAGCCTTTCAGCATACAAAGCAGTTCCATCCCCGCCGAAAGAAATCACTAGATCTGGGTTTCTCTTTTCCAGCTTTAACCCAACTTTTGGTATTTCCTTTTCAACAATCTTCTTTTCCTTTCCGACAACAACAACTTTCATCGAGCATACCTTTTTCTCATAGCTTTTTTCACTCTTTCTTGAGCTATCTTCATGGCAGCATCTCTTGGTGGTATTCCTTTCCTCTCCATCTCTTCAAGAACAAGACTAGTATTCTTCTTTATCTTCCTTTCGACTATTCTAAACATATCCTTTGGAGTTTTTCCTCTGTATTCAGCGTAAGATGAAATAACTCCTCCAGCATTCGCGACAAAATCGGGAATCACCAGAACCCCTTTTCTATGAAGTATTCTCTCGACTTCGTGAGGAATAGGGATGTTTGCAGCTTCGACGATTATTCGAGCTTTAACCCTGTTAACGTTATTCTTCGTTATCGCGTTTGGGATGGCTGCCGGAATCAAGATATCAACGGGCAATTCAAATATTTTTTTATTCTCAAGTTTTTTCCCAGGTTTGTAATTGATTACCGATCCAGTCCTCTTCTTAACTTTCAACAATTCTTTAAAGTTCAACCCTTCTGGATTGTAAATAACACCCTTAGAATCGGAAACAGCGACTATCTTTCCACCCATCTCTGATAAATACTTACATGCAAAAGACCCAACATTACCAAAACCTTCTATGGCAATGCTCATTTCTTCTATCGATGAACTCAGGAATTCAGTCGCTACTAGGGTTGAATGAGCAACTCCAAATCCTGTTGAACCGTACTCATGGGGAATTCCACAAACTTCAGGTTTTATGCACATGTTTGCTGGTTTTCCTGTACAGGCTTTCCAAGAACCTACTGCCTCTGCAAACCATCTCATCTCTTCTTCACCAGTGTTCATGTCAGGGGCAGCTATGTACTGTTTTGGACAGACTGGTTTCAACGCTCTAGCGAACGCTTGGATGACAGCTTTCTTCTCTCTTTTAGTCATACGTTTAGGATCCGCTACTATTCCAGATTTGGCTCCTCCAAAAGGCAAATCGGCTAATGCACATTTCCATGTCATCGTTCTAGCTAGTTTAAACACCTCTTCTACCGTGACAGTTGGAGTCATTCTTACTCCTCCTTTTCCTGGTCCCCTAGCAGTATTATCTATGACCAGTATTCCCCTCATTCTCGTCTCGATATCATACACTTCGATTATCTTTTCTGGTCCCCATTCATCAGCAAATCTTTCGAGCATCATTTTCCCATCTTCTTTGCCCAGTCGATTATTATCTCAGCTTTTATTCCGTGTAAATAGTTATAAGCATTCAGGCCAGCTTTTGCTCCTTCCCCAGCAGCAACAACAATCTGTTTGAATGGAATATTGGTCACATCCCCAGCAGCAAAAATCCCAGGACGAGAAGTTTCGCAGTTGTTGTTAACTATTATATGATTGTTCTTATCTAACTTTACTAAACCTTTGATGAAATCTGTCTTGACCTCTGACCCTATTTCGATGAAAACTCCATCGACTTTTATTTCCTTTCTTTCTCCTGTTTTTACATTTTTCAAAATCATAGACCTTAAAATATCATCTCCTTTGAATTCTTCTACAACATGACTTAAAACGAACTCTACATTCTTTTTTCTTTTGGCTTCTTCAACTAAAGATTCAAAAGCCCTGAATTCATCTCTTCTATGAACGAGGTAAACCTTCTTGGCAAGACTACTCAGCAGTAAAGTAGCATCAAGGGCAGAATTTCCCCCTCCTATAACAGCAACAATCTTATCTCTGAAGAGGGGTGCATCACAAGTTGCACAGTAGGAAATGCCCTTTCCACTAAACTCCTTCTCTCCAGGAACGTTCAAACTTCTAGGAGTTTTTCCGAAAGCTAGTATGACTGTTCTACTCTCATACTTTCTTTCTCTAGTTTCAACAACGAAAGTTTTTTCTTTTGGTATTATCTTCACTACTTCTTCATACTTTATCTCAACTCCAAGATCCTTTACTTGTTCTTCCATGTTCTTGATTAGCTTGAAACCCTCTATTTTCTTAAAACCAGGATAGTTCTCTATATAAGGAGTCTTAATTACCTGTCCTCCTAAATCTTTCGTTAGAACTATAGTCTTCAGATTTCTTCTTGAAGTATAGATAGCTGCAGTTAAACCTGCTGGACCTGCTCCGATTATTATGACATCGTACATTTCATTCACATCTTATTTTACATAGGAACGTTAAATTTTATTTTTGTTCTATTACTTTTGGTATCTCTTCCAGGAGATCTGAGGCCATCAATCCTTCCTTAAACTTCTTCGCGGCTAATTCTCCAGCTTTTCCGTTGATGAAGCAAGCAGCACAAGCAGCTTCAAAAGGCTCAATTTTTCTAGCTAATAAAGCTCCGCATATTCCTGCAAGCGTATCACCAGTTCCTCCTACAGTCATAAAAGGGGAACCGGTCCTGTTTATTGCTATTCTCTTTCCGTCTGAGATAACGTCAACATGACCCTTTAAGATGATGGTACAATTCCACCTCGATGCTTCTTTCTTGACTAAAGCTATTCTTTTCTTCAACTCGTTCTCAGGTTTTTTTCCTGTTAAAACGAAGAATTCATGAGAATGAGGAGTGACCACAAAATTCTTTCTGAGAAAATCCTTTTGATCGGTTGCAGCATAAATAGCATCTGCGTCTATCACACAAGGTAAAGTTAAACCTTTTAAAATTCTTCTCACAGTATCTAAGGTTTCTTTATTTCTTTCTAGCCCGCCACCTATGACAATAGCGTCTGAACTTCCTGTCAATACGAAAATGTCATTCAAATGAGTTTCGTTCAGATAATCTCCTTCTAACGGATAAGTTATTATATCTGGAGAGAAAGATGCTATTATGTCTGCAGCTCTTCTCGGAGCGGCTACTGTTACCAAATCAACTCCAGCCCTATAAGCAGCTAAAGCATTAAAAACTGGTGAACCAGAGTATCTTTTGCTTCCACCTATCACTAGCAAACTACCGAAGTTTCCCTTATGAACCCATTTATCTCTTGGTTTGTAAATTTTCTTGAGAATTCTATGAGTTACTGTTTTTACCATATTCTATACTTAATTTTGGGATGTATTAAATTTACTGTCTGAAATTTTAACCTCCACTCTAAGATCATCAGCTATACAATCTATTTCAAAAGAATTTCTGAAATAAAAAACAGAACCGAAAATATTAGAATTCTTACTTCTAAGCATTTATAAAGATTTAGAATTTTGATTTCTATCTTTAGCTCCATTTTTCCTTTAACTTTAGGAACTCTTCTTCTCTTTTCCTGAAGATTTCAAGTATTTAGAATGAAAACAACCTTTGCTTATCAAAATTATTCAATATCGATCTGTGCACGCTGAAGTCTACCTGAATAATCTATGTAAACAGTCTTGACTTCAGAAAACTCTTCTATCGCTC
>CAZQBB010000037.1:0-5701 GCA_964591915.1 uncultured archaeon | reverse complement strand
TTGAAATTTATCTCTTTCTTCTCTTCTGGTTTAAAATCACCGATGTAAACGTTTCCTCCTCCAAAAATCGGTTTTATGTATTCTGATTCAGAAGAAAAAATTGCATTCACTCTTTTCGCTTTTCCGGTTCCTACATTTGCTATTTCAACACTTATGGTTGCTTGATCTCCTGGGCTTATAGTTTGAGATTTCATCCCCAATAGTTTGAACTCTGGTATTCCTTGAACCCTGACTTCTACATCTTGCTTAAAGCTGTTATGATCAAAGCTCACTTTCACTGGTATCTTGTAAGTTCCCGAAACCGCTGAGGAATCGATAAAAAGATCGTACTCTATTATTCTTGTGTTTCCTGGATAAAGAGTTTCTAAACTCTTTCGAGATTTTTCCAGTAAAGTGAAAGGAAATGAAGGTTCAAGTTCAATTACTACATTGTTGGCTTCATCGTTTCCTATGTTGCTTATCTCTAAAGCTAAAACCAAATTCTTTCCAGGTTCTATCGGATAGGGATTAGTATAGGCAACTCTGACATTTATGTTTACGTATTCAGTAGCAAAAACATTCGGAAACAAAAAAACAAAAAAAGCTAACCATATCAATCTTTTCATACATCACACCTCCTTTAATTTTCCGTCTATCATTCTAATCTTTCTCTTAGCAAAGTTTGCTATCAGAGGATCATGAGTGACTATCACAAAAGTATAACCTTTCTTACTCAACCCTTTCATGAATTTAATGATCTCAGTTCCGGTTTTTGTATCTAAATTTCCAGTTGGTTCATCTGCGAGTATAACTTCAGGTTCATTAGCTAAAGCCCTTGCAATAGCAACTCTTTGCATTTCTCCTCCCGAGAGTTGATTAGGAAGATGGTTTTCTCTTTTCTCTAAACCAACAAACTTTAGTAACTCTTTTGCTCTTTCTCTAGCTTTACTCTTGTTAACTCCAGCTAACCTCATCGGTATCTCAACATTCTCTAATGCTGTAAAGTTTGGAAAAAGATTGAATTGCTGGAAAACAAATCCTATCTTTTCTCTTCTTATTTTTGCTAATTTTTCATCAGAGAATCTTGAAACATCCTTTCCATCTATGAGAACTTTACCAGAAGTTGGTCTGTCTAGACAACCAAGGATATGGAGTAAAGTTGATTTCCCCGATCCACTCGGTCCCATGATTGCGATGAAATTACTCTTGTGAACTTTTAAGTTAACTCCTCTTAATGCTTTTACTTCATTCTCCTTTCCTGGATTGTAAATTTTTGTCACATTCTTGAGTTCTATTACTTCATTCATACCTCAACGCCTCTATAGGATTCAATTTTGAAGCTTGCCATGCTGGATATAGACCTCCGATCAAACCTAGAAATGCAGCGAAAGAAGTTCCACCTAGAATTAAAGTGGGAGTTATTTTCGCTGAAGCTAAACCACTTGAAACAAACCTAAGAGAATAGCTTCCCATAATACCAACAATTATACCGAGTAGACCTCCGATCAAAGTTATTATTACTGATTCAATTAAAACTTGAGTCAAAACGAATTTGTTCGTTGCACCTATAGCTTTCATTATCCCTATTTCTTTTTTTCTTTCCATGACTGACATTATCATGGTATTCATGACTCCAACTCCTCCTACTATTGCAGATATAGAACCTATCCCTAGAGTAAAAAAGTTCAACATGCTAACAACTCTCGACATTTGTTTTGCTATGTCAGTTGAGGTTGTTACTTCAAAATCTTCAAAGTTGTCTTTTATGTCATCAGCAACATCTTCTACTCTCGTCAAATCCTCTGGAACGATAAAGACAGCCTGATAGTTTTCTAGATCGAAAACATCCATCATCGTTCTTATCGGGACTACTATACAATAATCGAGCAGATTAGTTTCAGTCTCTTCTACGATTCCGACTATTTCGAAAGAATAATCTCTCAATTCTATGGTATCGCCTACGTTTAATCCGTAATCTTCAGAGAGTTTATGACCGATCAGAACTTGAAAAGTATCATCTTCTTCTAAACCTCTTCCAACTTCTATTTTAGTTCCTCTCTTCTTGAAAAAATCAATGTGTTCTGGATCTATTCCAAAGATCATCTGTAAAGGTTCTCCAAGTTTTACTTTTCTTGATCTCATAACTAAAGGAGCAGCTTCTTTTACTCCTGAAAATTCTTGTAATTCTTTCAGTTCATCTTCAGTTATATTTGAACCTTGGAAACCTGTCATCATACCTCCTGAATCTTTACTGGAAACTAAAATGGTTCCTCCTAAGAATTTCATCTCTTCATCTATCATTTGGTTTATTCCTTGAGAAATCGATCCCAAAGCAACAACTGCTCCTATTCCTATCATTATCCCAATCACAGTTAGAGCAGTCCTTGTCTTCTGTCTTGATACGTTCTTTAAAGCTAGATCGATCATTCACGTCTTCTCCAAGATTTTTAACTTCTTTTTCTCTTCTAGTAGGATTTTCTTCAATTCTTTAACTTTCTTCTTTTCTTTCACAATCTTCGTTATCAAATCCCATAACTCTAGTAAGCATTTCTTTATGTCGTTAGGCAACAGCATGAATTCCTTTCTCCTGTAAGATTCTACGTTCAGTTTAAAACCAATGATTTCGCTCATCACTTCTGTGAATTCGTTGAATCTTTCTCTCATTTCTTTCATGGTTTTTTCAAGCTTTTTTGACAAATCTTTTCCTTTCTTAGTCAGTTTGTACGAAAGTTTTCTCCCTTTTTTGATCTTTTTTATTAATCCTCTTTTTTCCATTTCATGAAGGGTAGGATAGATAGCTCCAGGGCTTGGTTTCCATCCCGTTTTTTCTTCTATCGCCTTCATTATTTGATACCCATGCTTTGGTTCTTTCGCTAACAACTTAAGTATGTAAGATCTCAAAAATCCTCTTGGGACTAATTTTCTTAATTTCATTATATCAGAAATGATATATCAGTACTGATATAAATACCTATCCTTTTATCAAGAGGAAGATGATAACAGAGATTAGACTCATTATCCCACCATACACAAAAGTAGCAATAGGACTAATATACTGCCATAGAAAACCTGCTATAACACTTGCTGGTAAAGTTGCTAATCCGACCGAAGTATGAAATGTTCCTAAAGCGGTGGCTCTTAAATCTTTTAATGATAAATCTGAAACGAAAGCTCTCTGATTTCCATCGATCATCGCATAAACTAAACCATACAGCGCAAACAGGAAGAAAAAAGAAGTTGAGGAATTTGCGAATACAAAACCTAAACAAGTTAGAAAGAAAAGAAAGTAGCCAGACACTATAACTTTTTTTCTCCCGATTCTATCGGATAAACTTCCGAAAGGAACGGCAAACAGAGCGTAAAAAACGTTAAAAACAACGTAGAGAAGGATAGGTATTCCTGTCGAATACTTTCCGACGAAGAATTCTTTCGCTCTAAGGATGAAGAACATGTAACTGAAATTACCGAGAGCAAAAATTATGGCTATAAGGATGAAGAGTTTAAGACTTTTTGGCAATCTTTTAAAACTTATCTCTAGGCTGATCTTTCTTTTCTTTCCCTTTTTTTCTCTGACAAAACAGAGTGGAAGAAGAGAGAAGAAAGAAATTATCCCAGCGATCAATATTATAGATCTAAAATTTAATCCGAGGTACCAAAAAAACAAGAAGGCTAATAAAGAACCGAGAATTGCTCCAGAAGTATCGAATGCTCTATGGACGCCAAATCCCTTCCCTCTTTTTTTCTTCATTGAATCGGCTATTATAGCATCCCTTGGGGCAGTTCTCAATCCTTTTCCGATTCTTTCGAAGGAAGAAATTAAGAGAACATGTTGCCATACTTTCGAAAAGAATAGCATTAATTTAAAAAAAGCTGAAGTCAGATAACCAGAGGAAACAAAGATTTTTCTTTTTCCGAGTTTGTCAGAAAAGTATCCACAAAGAACTTTAAGTATGTTTGCTATTGAGTCTCTAAAACCACCTACTAAACCGATGGCCACACCACTTCCACCTAAAGCAGTAATGAACATCGGAAGAATGGGTATTATCATTTCGCTACTCGTATCATTCAGGAAGCTCACTATTCCGAGGAGAAGAACATTAACACTGATTCCCCAAATTTTTCTCATGAGTTATCATTTAGAAAAAATAGATAATAAATCTTACAAAAACAGAAAAAGAAGGGGGATTACCCCCGAAATAGTTTTAAACGTCCCTTGCTTTCAGAGTCTTTCTTCCGTTTGCTTTAGCTCTCTCTACTGCTCTCTTAACCATCGCAACTACATCTGCGTCTAATCTCTTCAAGAATTCCTCGCTGACGTTTGCCTCTCTCCTCACTAGCTCTCTTATAGCACTCTTCACTATAACAGCCATTCTTTTTTCACCCCCTCATTTAAAACGGTTTAAAACCTATTTTAAAGGTTTTCTCTAGTAATAATTCAGTATGTGCTTCTATAAAAAGCTTTGCTTTTTTTGGTTTCTAAGGTATCTAAGGATTAATTTATTAAACCACGACAAAAACTACTCGATTTCTATCTTCTTTCCTGAGATTATCTTTGCATGGTCCGTATTACAGTTAGGACACAGAATTTTTAAGGCACTAGAAGGATTAGATATTTTTGCTTTACCCTTATAACCGCATCCACATTCTATCTCCACCGGAATTTCTTTTACTTCTGCTTTTACAGGCACTCTGTAATGATTCAACATTTGTTTTAGCAGAACTTGGAACTCTTTTATATGATGGGATTCTGGAACCTTAACGATAAAATTTTTTCTTCCTGTTCTTGCCCATTCTGCCATTATTTTTCCGATCGCTTCTGTGACGTACTTTACTTCACGAGCCAAAAGAATCAAACCTCTTTCAAAAAGAATCGGGGAGTAAAAAACTCTTTTAGCATATCTCAATTATTTGATTTCTGTAGTTATAAAACTATCAATTTCAGAAAATTGCTGGGAGCGGGATTTGAACCCGCGATCTCCGGATTTCCTATCATCGAATCAACACTCATACTCACGAGTATGAGTCCGGCGTTCTAACCAGGCTGAACTATCCCAGCTCAAAAAATTACTCAAACAATCTCAAGATTTCTTCTGCGTTCTTTCTGTTATGTTCAAATTCATACTTTTCAGGTTCATTTCTTCTTAGTATTTTAACTGTACACCCAATGAGAGCTGAACAAACGAAAGCGTAATGTCTCTGGATTTGTTGCTCAAATTCTATTCCTTCTATAGTTAAACTTGCTGATCTTTTCCTTCCTATGGTTTTAATATCCTTTTTCCTTCTGGAGAGTATGAATTCTGGTTTGTACTCCATTACAACTATAACGTCAGGATTGATTTTTTTCAATGCAGATTCTGGAAGACCCGGAAAGAAACCCTCAGTCTTAGTGAAGAAGAGGTTTGTATCTATTATGATATCCTTATGCTTTTTTATCTCTTGAGAAATTAAACTGAAAGTTTCTTCTTGAATTCTTCTATGAATCTCTCTTTTAGTTCCTTTATCCCCTTCATCCCTTTTTAATCCTAATTTTTCGAATGCTTTCTCGAAATAATCTCCTACAGTTATCACTTTGATATCAGGTCTTTTCTCTAGAACAAACTTTATGGCGGTAGTTTTCCCTGCACCTTTTACTGCTGAAACAACAATCCTCATACTATCCTCATTTACTTTTTAACATAAATTTTTTCATGGGCCCGGAGGGATTCGAACCCCCGACCTTGTG
>CAZQBB010000036.1:0-5844 GCA_964591915.1 uncultured archaeon | reverse complement strand
CTAGACAGATATTTCAAACTACATTTTACGAAGTCGACAACTAAAAGGTGAAAAAATTTGGAGAAAAATAAGCCTAGAGAAATATTGTAACAACAAGAGAAGAAAAAAAGCGATTATCAAGTTAACTAATCCCCTGGCTGAAAACTTTTCAAGTACCCACCTGAATTGTTTCCTTCCATACCCTGTCAAACGATCACCAATGTAAACCCAACAACAAAGAAAAACCGAAGTAGAGAAGTACTAAAGCTATAACAAAGCCGATCAACCATCTGAAGAATCCTAGTCCTGCGAAGAAAGTGAAACTCAAGAAGAGTAAAGAACCAAGAAAAGTCAAGCAAAGACCTACAAACCCCATCCTGACATCATATTCTGGTTTTTTACTGTAAGGAATTAAAAAATTTAAGATCACCAAAAGAAAGAAGCATGAGATCAAGAGATAATAAACCCATCTGTTCTCTTCTTTGGGTATTTCTTTCTTTTTTCTTTCCTTGGCTTTGAACACTTCTTCTTTCTTCCGCATATGATTTCTTAAAGGAAGAAAACTTTTAAAACTTTTTCTAGAAAACTTCCACAGATCCTTTCAACAACCTGTCAACGAGTTCTTTGAATCCTTCCTTGGATAAACTCCTTTTCACTATTTCTTCTACTTCTCCTTCTTTCACGTCTCCGTTGGAGATATACTTTATGCCCACAAAGGGTTCATTTATTGGCTTGCCTATCTGAGACAAAAGCTGAACTTGAACTTCTTTAACCTTGAAGTGCTCGTTTATTCTGTTAGCTATTTCCTGTGCTTTGAGGTTGTAAATTTTACCGACGTGAGAAATCGGATTCTTCCCAGCAACAGCTTCCAACGACATCGAACGACAAGGTGTTATTAAACCACTAGCTCTGTTTCCCCTACCTACTTGACCATCATCGCCCATCTCCCAAGAGGTTCCTGTAACAGTCAAGTAAATGCTATCCCCTTTGTCCAGAGTATTAACGAAAACGTGCATACCATCCATCTTGAATTTCCTCTCCAATAAACTCCTTATCTTCTCCTTCTTGTCATAGTAATCCTCTAAACTCTGGATAAACTGACCGACAAAAGCTATGGCAACCGTTACAGTAACATCATCATTGTTCCTGCAACCCATCACTTTAACATCCTCTCCTATGAAAGGAAACTTCTCTTTTGTTTTCTCAGAATTCAAGAATCTTTCTATATCGTAAACAGTTTTCTCTAAGGGAGTGAAGGGAGCAAAGCCAACGCCTACAGAAGTATCGTTCGCGGGAGGTATCTCACCTTTACTGAACCTCTTGAATATATCAACCAAATCAGGGGACCCTGGATGAATGTTTACCCTTATTTCCGGGTTCAACTTATCGGCAAACCTAAGAGTTGAATCGAAGTATCTATCTACTTCCTCGTATATGAGCTTCTTTATATCATCCAAGTTCTTGACTATGGTTGCAGTCCCAGCAACTATGGCTACAGGTCTTTCTATTATCTCACCTCCTCCAAACGCCGGGTTAGATGCTCCTCCTACCAACAGGCCTTTATCTAAATTATGATGACAAATAAATCCCCTCTCCTCTATGTAATACTTGGATAAAACTCTTGACGAAGCTTCACATACAGCATCAGTCAAGGAATCAGGATGTCCTATTCCCTTCCTCTCGACTATCTCTATCCTCTGCTCAGAAACAGGCGTTTGATTTAATTTCTCTATGAAAATTTTCATACAGGAATTTTAGAGATCATCATATATAAAATTATTTATAATTAATGCGATTAAAAATAACTATTAGTTATAGTGAAAACATGGAAAGGATAACTGGGAAGCTGATAAAGAAGATGAGAGAAGAAGCAGGCCTAACTCAGCAAAGATTGGCTGAAGCTGTAGGTATAAGCCAGGCCCACATAGCGAAAATAGAAAACGAGAAAGTCAACCCAAGACTTTCAACGATCAACAAGATTCTCTCAATCCTCAACAAAAACAGGAAGTTGAAGTGTGATACTTTCCTTACTAAGAAGATAATCTCCATCAAACCAGACGATTCTATCAACTATGCTGTGAAACTCATGAAAGAAAACGATATATCTCAAATCCCTGTGATAGGAGAGGGAAAATGTGTAGGAAGTATAAGCGAGAGAACGATAATAAGAAATTTAGGAAGGATAAAAGGGACTGATAAAGTAAGAGAGATAATGGATGAGCCCTTCCCGATAGTCAACTGCAACGAAGAGATGAGCGTGATCAAAACATTGCTAGAATACCATCAAGCAATCTTGGTTTCAGAGAAAGGATTGATAATCGGAATCATCACGAAATCGGATCTACTCAACCTCCTGAAATGAATAATCTTTTAATTAAACAAAAACCAATATTATTCAGAGAATATGGGAATACTGGGAAAAATAAAAGGATTGTTCGGTAGGAAGAAAGAAGATTATTCTCTTCCGCCTGAAGAACCTTTAGGTCCTCCTTCAGTTACAAGACCCGAGGAACCTATTCCGAGAGAAGAAATAACAACCCCAAGAGAGCCTCTAAGAAGAGAATCGTTAACCGCTGCTCCAAGCTCTTTTGAACCTTTAAGAAGAGAGCCAGAGATGAAGGAAGCAGACGTGAGAAACCTTAGAGCAAAGCTCGATTTACTCTTGACAGAGATGGATAGTATAAAGACTCAAAACCAGATGATAAATGAAAGATTAAAGGCCATAGAGAAAACCTTAGCGGAAATGAGAGGAATAAGATACTATTGAGCTCCAAGCCTTTCCCTGATCTTCCTCAAAACCTTTTCACGTTCAACTTTCTTGAGATGGAAGAGGAATGCTGTTACTGAAACGATCAAGATTGAGATCGACAAAACAGGCCAGAATATCAATCCACTCATTATGTATCTTCTTATCTTTTCTATGGGTTCGCATATCTTCTCATAATTCTTCTCCTTGAGATAATTTTCAGCTAAGTTGAATTGCTCTTCTGCATCGAAAAAGGGAGGGATCAAGAATTTTGATTTGTTTGATACAGCCAACTCCATATGAATACTGATATCAGCCCTGTCGATTACTTTCTTGTGCTGAGGTAATGAATACTCGAACCATTCTATCGCTTTTTCATAATTTTCTCTCTGATACTCAAGCTTCCCGTTTCCGAAAGCTAACTCAGCATCCTCGTACAAAACCTTAAGAGGAGTCACATCCATACATTCTTCTATGAGTAATGCCCTGTTTACTTCTTTCTTCACTTTTTCTATCTCTTGGAGCAAAAGGCTACAAACTTCTTTGTAATTCTCTCCAACGACTAAAGTTAAGAATTCTTCGTTACTCTCCACTTCATTCCTAGCTTTAACTCTTAGATTAAAAACTCCTCTCGTTTTAGGAGGAATCTTTATCTTGATCGAATAGATCGAAGTCTTCCCGACCTCTATGTCCGTAGAAGAAGGATTAATGCTGAACCAACTCGAAGGAATCCCTTCTATCAGAATTCTTACTCCTTTCAAATCCTTGTTTCCTGTATTGTTAGCATAGGCTAAAAAGCTAACTTCAGTTCCAGCTACAACTGACAGAGTGTTCGTTGAAAGCCTTAAATTCATGGATGGAATTAAACTTATTTTTGGTCCTAAGGCCGGACCCCCTCCACCTCCTTCAACAGGAATAGTAGTTTTGGGTATTGGAGTAACGGTTATGTTGAGAGGAATTATTAAACTTTGGTTATCTGCTTTGACCGTTATGTTCCCCTCATCGTAGATTCTTGGAGGAGTGGAAGGAGAAACGCTTATTAGAGCGACTGTACGATTCGACTGAGTAGGAGAAAGGAAAACTTTTTCTGGAAAGAAAAAAACTTCCAAAGGGTCTGCTGAAGCGTTCATTAAAGCGAGAGTAGAATTGCATGCTTCTTCCAGCCATAATGTTATGTTGTATTCTTTCGAACTCCCAGCTCTTATTTCATCTTTTATCTCTGAAGGAGATGCTTTCAAAGTTCCTATTCCTTCTTTAACCCTGAAATCACAACTTCTCTCTGTGTAGTTTCCATCAAAAATAAAACTACTCTTTACATTATAAGTTCCTTTTTTATCTGAAGATTGAACTGTATAGTTTGTCGAGAAGTTCATGGACTCTTTAACCATCACCTTAATGTTTTTCCAAGTTTCTTCTTTCAGAAGAAGCCCAGAGGGATTGAAAACCGAAATTGAGAGATTACCAGTTACATTCTCGGTTCCTGTATTTTTCAGTTCAGTAGTTATGTTGAAAGTTTCTCCTGGGCAATATGCTTTCGGGGGAAAAGAACAAAGTTTATCATCTATGAAAATTTTTATACTAACGTTCAACGGAGGAGGAATCGTTAGTTTTGCAGCTATCGTTAAGGCTTCCACAACCTTTAGGCTTAAGAGAAATAACAATAGAAAAAGAAAAACCCTAACTTTATCGCTAAGATTTGATCGAGACACTAAGAATATTTATGGAGAAATGTGAAAATAAAATATCACTCACTTCTTTTTACTCCAATAGTAAATACCGATAACCGCTATTACTATGATAATTATTCCTAGAACAGAAACACTTGGTATCGTGGGCGTTGATGGTTTATAAATCATCGTTGTTGGCCCTTTTGGAAGCGTAGCAACAACTTCAGCAGTGAATTTAACTCCCATGTTCTGTTGTATCACAGATCCTGAAGCACCTTCGAAACCTACCTGTGGTTTACAAGTAACTAAGAGTTGCCCCTCATAACTTTTAAAAGGAGTGTCGCTCGGAGCTGTTATAGTCCCGTAGACATTCTTAATCTCTCCTGCATCGACTGTGACACTTTCCTCATCGAAAGTTATGATCAGAGGGTCCATCCCAGTAACGGAATAGCTGCACACCTGAGGAGTAGCCGAAGTTCTTGCTTGTATCTGGAAGTAAAATCTCGCGGAATCTCCCCTTAATAACTTTAAATCAACTGGTATAGGTCTTGTAACACCCAACCCTTTGACTACTTGAAAACTAAGAAAAAGACTTAATACTATCAAACTTATCTTTAATGCAGCGATTTTTTTATTTTTCATTATCCTGCACCATAGTAAGCGTATTGGCTTACTGTAATCGAGTTGTTATACGTTCCACTCAACAAACCAGTCGGGACGTTTATATCCCAATAAACATAATACTTAGCATCATTCGTCCCCCCATCTTCATCTACACTACAATCTGAATCACCACACCTGTGTACACCACCTGAAGGATAATATTCTATGGGTATTAACGGATTATCGTTGATATAACCACAACCATCAGTATGATCAGTATTTCTATCAACACAGAAGTTCGTTCCGTCTATCGATATTTGACTACCTCCACCCTGGCGAGCAAAGTCTGAAGCGTTCCATGTTACATTCAACCTAATATTTCCAGTGTTCTGAAGATATTTGGCACCCTTTCCATCGTTCCATTCTCCCATGTTAACTGCTCCCAAATCTATTATGCTGCTTCCATCGGTTGGATATGAGAGAAATGCAGCCTCAACATAATAGAATGTTTTTGATGTGCTGTTTGGATAATTTTGGGGATCAACAGCAGTAACGTTTATATACCAATCTCCATACCTCTCAAAATAATACAAATCATAATTTACTGTGAAGTTGCAAGTTAGCCCATCTCCAGATTGTGATTGATAACTCATAGTCTTTGTATGAGTAGCATCCGCAGCACTTGAATTACAGGGTCCTCCTATGTTAGAAGGGCATATGTAAGCAGTAGCTGTGGCACTGTCACAATCTCCGTTTTCATCGTATATGGTGGCTTTGATCGTGATCGTATTATAACCATTCTCTACACAATTTATGTTAGGACCAGTAGGGCTATCAGGACATAATTGA
>CAZQBB010000035.1:0-5844 GCA_964591915.1 uncultured archaeon | reverse complement strand
TTATCGTCTCGGAAGAGTGGGAGAAGAAAGAGGATGTTGTCGGTGTTCTAGTATTAGTTTACAATCATCACAAGAGAGGTGTAGTCGATAAGTTGATAGACATTCAACATGAACACCATGATATGATTTTTTCAACAACGCATGTTCACCTAGATGAGGATAATTGTCTTGAAACCATAATCACGAAAGGAAAATCAGATCGAGTTAAAGCATTGGCAGACAAGATGATAAGTGTTAAAGGAGTAAAATATGGGAAAATGATAAGAGCTACTACAGGGAAATTGTTGAGTTGATAAATTCTAGGGAAGATTTCTTATGACAAAAAAGTTATTGGTCCCATCGTTAATCTTAAGCCAGTGATTTTTTCTGATTCTAAAGTTGTTAGTGAAATCAAAAAGATATACGAAGAATTAGAAACAAAAGTTTTATTATAAAATTTGCCTTAGGAATGCCTTTTCAGTCTCAGAAATACCAACCTTAAGTTAACAGTACCAGAAGTGATAAGTTTAAAAATGTTTAACTCAATAGTTATAGTGTAAATAAACACTAAAAGTGATTCAATGAGAAAGAAAGCAGTACTCATAAGCTTTTCGATAATGACGAAAAAATTTGAGAACAAGTCGGAAAGAAACAAATTTTACAAAGAGTTATACGGTTGGAAACAAATAGTTAAAAAACAAGAAAAAAAATATACTTACAGAAGAGGAGGATTGCTCGATGAAATCCCTCACATAAAAGTCGATCGTTCAGTCTTCATAATCATGAAAAAACATATGGATAGGATGATAAAGTTTTTAGAAGAATGGGAAGATAAGATTAAATGGAATGTTTTCGATGTTTTACTCGACGAAGAACAGGAGAAGATGCTAAGAAGGTGTTTTGATGGATAAGCCTGAAGTTGAGTTGAAAGTTGGAGAATTGACACAAAGGGAAGAATTTGGAAGGGGAATAGTTAGGATCGATTCTAAGACGATGCAAAAAATAGGAATAAGAGAGGGAGATATCGTAGAGATAGAAGGAACCAGGAAGACTGCTGCCGTTGCAGTAAGAGCTTACCCTGCAGATGCTGGTTTGAACATCGCGAGAATGGATGGTTTAGTTAGGAGGAATGCAGGTGCTGGAGTAGGAGATGTAGTAAAGATAAGGAAAGCTGAAGTAAAGGAGGCAAGAAAGGTTACGTTAGCACCAGCTCAAGAAGGTGTGATAGTACAGATAAGTCCAAGACTAGTTAAGCAAAACATCTATTATCGTCCTGTCGTTAAGGGAGATATAATAGTTCCTTCTCCGGTTGTTAGAGGAAGAGATGAAGTGCCAGACATATTCCGGGATTTCTTGGGTTTTGATTTTGAAGATTTCTTCTTCACTCCTACCGGTGAAACGAGATTTGTGGTTACTAGTACAGATCCTCCTGGTATAGTAAGGATCACAGACATGACTCAGCTTCAAATACTTCCAAGATTACCCAGAGGTTTTACTCTTGAGAAAAGAGCTATTCCAGCAGTCACTTATGAAGATATAGGAGGTATGCATGAAGCAATTCAAAAAGTTAGAGAGATGATCGAACTACCTTTGAGACATCCTGAATTGTTTACTCGTCTAGGGATTGAGCCGCCAAAGGGAATCTTGCTTTATGGGCCTCCTGGTTGTGGGAAGACTTTACTCGCTAAAGCTGTTGCAAATGAAAGTGGTGCAAACTTTTATTCCATTGCTGGTCCTGAGATAATGAGTATGTGGTACGGTAAATCAGAAGAAAACCTGAGGAAAATCTTCGAGGAAGCAGAGAAGAATGCACCTTCCATAATATTCATAGATGAAATAGATTCGATCGCACCAAAAAGAGAAGAAACAAGAGGGGAAGTTGAAAGAAGAGTTGTTTCCCAGTTGTTAACACTGATGGATGGTTTGAAATCAAGAGGAAAAGTCATAGTGATAGCAGCAACGAACGTTCCTAATATGCTCGACCCAGCTTTGAGAAGACCAGGAAGATTTGATAGAGAGATTGAAATAGGGATGCCTGATAGGAAGGGAAGGAAAGAGATACTTGAAATCCACACCAGACACATGCCTTTGGCTAAGGATGTGAACTTGGAAAAATTAGCTGACATAACTTATGGGTATACAGGAGCTGATCTTAGCGCTCTGTGTAAGGAGGCTGCGATGCATGCTTTAAGAAGAATCTTACCCAAGATAAAATGGGAGGAAGAAGGTTCCTTACCAAAAGAAGTCTTGGAAAAGCTTGTGGTTATGAATAAAGATTTCCAGTATGCTTTAAAGATGGTTGAACCTTCTGGAATGAGAGAAGTTCTAATAGAAGTTCCCCATGTTAGATGGTCTGATATAGGAGGGTTAGAAAAAGTAAAAGAGGAATTGAGAGAAGCTATAGAATGGCCCTTGAAATATCCTGACAGTTTTAAGAGACTAGGGATAAAGCCACCTTCGGGAATCTTGCTTTATGGGCCTCCTGGTTGTGGGAAGACTTTACTCGCTAAAGCTGTTGCTACAGAATCCGAGGCTAACTTCATTTCAGTGAAAGGACCAGAATTGTTAAGCATGTGGTTTGGGGAGAGTGAAAGAAGGATAAGGGAGTTGTTCAGAAGAGCAAAACAAGTCGCTCCATCGATAATTTTCTTCGATGAGATAGATGCTTTAGTACCAGCAAGAGGATTTGCGAGACATGAAGCGACTGAAAGGATTGTCTCTCAACTTTTGGTTGAAATTTCAGGTTTAGAAGAATTGCATGATGTGGTTGTGATAGCAGCAACTAACAGACCTGATATGCTCGATCCAGCTTTATTGAGACCGGGAAGGTTTGATAGACAGATATTAGTTCCTCAACCAGATGAAGAAGCTAGATTGAAGATTCTTCAGATCAAAACGAAGAACATGCCTTTGAAAAGAGTTGATCTCAAGAAGATTGCAAAACAGACAGAGAATTTCTCCGGTGCTGATTTAGAAGCTCTATGCAGAGAAGCTGCCATGTTTGCTTTGAGAGAGAACAAAAAAGCTAAAGAAGTAACGATGAAACATTTTGAAAAAGCATTGAAGAAAATTACACCGAGCTTGAATGAAAAATTGATAGAGTTCTACAAGAAGTTTGAAGAAAGGTTTAAGAGGAAGGTTGTGGAAGAAGAGAAAGCTGAGAAAGAATTGGGATATGTGGGGTAGCAATCAAAAAATAATCGTTCTGTTTTATTCTGTTTTAATCTAATCCTCAAGAATTCCTGTTCAGAAAAGTATTTAAACGTATGCGTTAATAACTCTTCAACGAATTAAGGAGGTCATGAACTAAGGAGCTAATTCTGAAAAAATTTCTACTCAGTCTTCTGAGTAGGTCTAAAGGAGGTTAGAAATATGGAAAGGTTTTCGAGAACAAGGTTCGAGAGAAATTTCAGGGGTTTTGAAAAACCTGTTAAAGAAGGAGAAGAATACGACGTTGAGATAAAAGAAGTTGGATCTAGAGGAGACGGAATAGCTAGAGTGAAGAATTTTGTCATTTTTGTTCCAAACACAAAGAAAGGAGATAAGTGCAGAATAAAGATAAATCAAGTGAGTAGAAGGTTTGCTATCGGAGAAAGAGTAAAAGAGAAGAAAGAACGGGAGAAAGAATGAAGATAAGTGAGTTAAAGCTTGGAATGAGTAATATAAAACTGAAAGCAAAAGTTATCGAGATATCAGAACCAAGAAATGTTAGAACAAAGTTCGGTTATCAAACCAGAGTTGCAACAGCTACTCTTGAAGATGAAACAGGAAGGATTCCTTTGACTCTCTGGGGAAGGCAAATAGACGAGATAAACATAGGAGATACTGTTGAAATAAGCGACGGATACACGAGAGAATTCAGGGGAGAGCTTCAACTGAATGTTCCGAGGAAAGGAGAGATAAAGAAAGTAGAATGATTCTTTTTTATTTTCTTTTTCATCGAGTTTTGAGAAGGGAGAGTACTAGACTGTTCTTTTGATTTTTCTCAGGAATTCGTCTAACTTCTTTTGATGGAGGAGCAAATCCATTACCTTACTCTCTTTCTTCCATCTTTTACTCTTAACTACTAAAACTTCATCAATCTTTCTTAACGCATCTTCTAATTTCTCGAACTTCCAAGGTTTTTTCTTCATAGCATCCCTTACACATTCTCTTATTTTCCATACTCCGAGAGGAGCCCAGTATTCTGGTCTTATTTCTCTTATGATCAGAACTCCGGCTTGTCTTTTAATTCTTTCAAGATACTCGAGAACAGCAAGTTTAGAAGCATAGTAAGCTCCCGCTGTCGTACTAGCATAAGTTTTCCTCCCCCAGTAGAATTCATGATCTTGAATTATCGTCGGTTCTTTCAGTCTCTGAGTCCAGATTCCCCCTGGTATTGCAATCTCAACCTGTTCGAACATCCAATGTGTAGGTAAGAGCAAAACTTCAAAATAATTTCCTATGTAGTTTGCTTCGAAGAGCAAATAATCAGAGATCAAAGGATAAGATTTGACTTTATTCAGTAAACTATCAGCGATTATGGAATCAGCTGCGGTTATGGACCATCTAGTAGGAACCAATCTCCTCTGAATCTTTAATCCGAGCAAACCAACTGATAAAAGTCTTGAGATCTGATAAACATCAAAACCGTGCTTGTAAAGGTAAAGGGATGCATCTCCAGTTTTCAAGTCCGAATCTGACGAAACATAATCTACTTTTCTCTTTATCTTTGGGTTCTCAGCGAGTCTTACTCTTCGAACGAAAGCTGAAGGACCGAAGGGAGGAGCATGCAAGTTGAAAGTTATCTTTATCCTAGGCTTATGCTTCAAAGTAACTTCTGTGTCCACTGGCTTCGAGGACATTGCAACTTCTTGAATTGTTTGTAAGAATTTATCCGGGTTCAAAGCATTCTTCACGTAAGCTTTTCTCCTTGAATTAATCAGAGAAGCTCTAAAAGATAAAACTTTGTCTATTTCAATCCTCCTTTCATACCAAGTCTTTGGTGAATCCAAGATTCGAGTATCACCCACCTGAGGAGGAAGCAAGATTCCAGTGTTTATCTTGGGATAACCAAACCTGCCGATAAAACAAGAAGGTGGGGTTGATCCAAAGATTTCATTAGATTTTATCGTAACTTTAAGCCTACCTAATACTCTAGCTTTCTCTAGGATTGGACATTTTTTCCTCCCACACCAAAGCCTTCCTTTACAAGCCAAGCAAAGTCTTGAACTTATGAACATCTTACCGAGAAAGAATTCTTTTCACTCTTTAAAAGTTTATCAGAGACCTAATTCCTCACTTATTTCTTGTAGAGATTCTAAGGCAATCTCGAAGAATTTCTCTCTTGGGATTCCTATCAATTCGCAAATCAAGATTCTTTCTCTCTTGCAATTTCTTGCGAAATCCTTTTGCTTGAACTTCTTCTTTATCGTTTTAACCTTAACTTCACTCAATTTTTTAGAAGGCATTACGAGAGCACAAGCTATTATCAAGCCTGATAAAGAATCAGCAGCAACCAAAGCTTTTTCCATCTTGGTTTTAGGAATTATCCCTGTGTTTTCAAAATTGTGAGATTTTATAGCTCTTATTATTTCCTCATCCACTTTTCCTTTTAGAATTTTCTCTGCAAGTAAACCATGTTCTTTCGGGTTCTTTTCAGTCAGATCAAAATCTATATCATGCAACAAACCAGTTAAACCCCATTTTTCTTCATCTTCGTTCAAGAAACGAGCTAATCCTCTCATTATCGCTTCCACAGCAAGCATGTGCTTGAAAAGATTTTCTCTCTTAATATTTTGTTTTATCAATGCTAAAGCTTCTTCTCTTTTCAAATGATCCATACCTTCTAAAGAGTATTTCTTTAAAATATTTGAAGTTATTAAA